>JBBIJS010000075.1:0-9600 GCA_037445855.1 Chloroflexota bacterium
CCCGCCGTGCGCGAAGCCATCGTCAACGCGGTGGCGCACCGCGATTACGCGATTCGCGGCGACGAGATCCGCGTGCTGATGTTCAGCGACCGCATCGAGGTCTACAGTCCAGGGCGGCTCGCGGGACATGTCACCATCGACAATATTGCCGAGGAACGGTTCTCGCGCAACGAGGTCATCGCGCAGGTGCTGGCGGATATGGGTTTTATCGAGCGGCTGGGGTACGGCATCGACCGGATGATCCGGCTGATGCGCGAGTGGGGCTTGCCCGCGCCGCGTTTCGTGGAAACGACGAACGGCTTTAAGGTGACGCTGCGCGGTCCCGGCGAAAGACTGGTCAGCGAGGAAGCGGATCGCACCCAATGGCGGCACCTCGATCTGAACGAACGGCAGAGGTCCGCGCTTGAACTGGTCGCGAAAAACCAGCGCATCACCAACCGCGAGTACCGCGACCTGTTCCCGGAGGTAAGCGAAGAAACGATCCGCCGCGACCTGGCTGACTTGGTCGAGGAAGGCATCCTTTTGAAAATGGGCGACAAGAAGGGGACGCATTATATTTTGAAGTAGGAATCAATTTCGATTTGACTCTCCCCTGAATTGATGCTATAATCCAGGTAGTTGATTATCTCCCATTTCACCGCCTCTCGACGCTTGCCTCATCCCGTTGAATTGGCTCTCCTTCTTTCCAAGATGCAACTGACCGATCCGGAGTTTGATATCGAAATCCGTTTGCTTGACGCGTTCTGCGCGTCCAGCGAGCCACGCCGTTCACGTTAGTCAATGGAGTCCCCCGTGGTAGAAACCCTCAATTATTCCGAACTGGACAACAAGACCCTCACCGATCTGCGCGAAATCGCCAAAGAGCAAAGCATCAGCGGCTATACGCGCTTGAAGAAAACCGATCTCATCTTTCGATTGTTGCGCGCCAAAGCCGAGCGCGATGGATTGATCTTCGGCGGCGGCGTCTTGCAAATCGTCGAAGACGGCATCGGCTTTCTGCGCTCCGATCACCTGCTGCCCGGTCCCGAAGACGTCTACGTCTCGCAATCGCAGATTCGGCGCTTTGGATTACGCACCGGCGATATGGTCATCGGTCAGGTGCGCCCGCCGAAGGACACAGAAAAATATTTCGGACTCCTCCGCGTCGAGGCGGTCAACGGTCTTGATCCCGAAGCCGCCAAAGCTCGCCCCGATTTTGACAAGCTGACGCCGATTTTCCCGATTCAACAATACAAACTAGAGACCAAGCCGCACATTCTTGCCACGCGCCTGCTCGATATGCTTGCGCCCATCGGCAAGGGACAGCGCGGCTTGATCGTCTCGCCGCCGAAAGCCGGCAAGACGACAATTTTGAAACAAATCGCGAACGGCATCAGCGAGAATTATCCGGACGCGCATCTGATGGTGGTGCTAATCGGCGAGCGCCCGGAAGAAGTCACCGATATGGATCGCTCGGTGGACGCGGAGGTTTTCGCGTCGACGTTCGACGACGTGGTGGAGAACCAAACGCGCGTCGCCGAAATGGCGCTGCAGCGCGCCAAGCGCCTGGTGGAAGGCGGCAAGGATGTCGTCGTGATGCTGGATTCGATCACGCGGCTCGCGCGCGCGTACAACCTGGTTGTCCCGCCGAGCGGGCGCACGCTCACCGGCGGCTTTGATCCCGCCGCGCTCTATCCGCCGAAACATTTCTTCGGCGCGGCGCGCAAGCTGGAGGAAGGCGGCAGTCTGACGATCATTGGAACCTGCCTGGTCGACACAGGCAGCCGCATGGATGATCTCATTTACGAAGAATTCAAAGGCACGGGCAACAGCGAGGTGCATCTCAACCGCAAGTTGACCGAGCGCCGCATCTTCCCCGCGATCGACGCCGAACGGTCAAGCACGCGGCGCGAGGAATTGCTGATCGACGAGGAAACGCTTGCGCGGGTGTGGACGCTGCGCCGGATGATGGACATGATGGGCGGCGGACCGGAAGCCATCGAGCCAGTCATCCAACGGATTATGAAGACGAAAGAAAACAAGGAATTTCTCGCCACGCTCAACAAGGACAAACTCTAGAGAATGCGCGACCCTCAACCCTATCAACTCTCTGTGCCGGCGCGTTTCCGGATTTGGGCTGCGCCCATTCTGCTCCAAGTCCGCGATTTTTCACGCGAAGTCGCCGCCGATATGCCGCTGCTCACGCGCATCGCGTCGCACGTCGGCTTGCTCTTCCTGATGCTGCTGACGATCGCCGCGAGCGGAGTTCAGATCAACAACAATAGTCCGAAAGACGATCTGAACGTCTCCGCACAAACGCCGATTGATACGAGCGTCTTGCCCAACGACCCAACGTTAAGCGCGGATACCACGCCCTTGCGCGCGCCGAACCCGGTGACGAATACACCCAAACGCATCCGGCTCACCGTGATCAAATACACGGTCCAGTCCGGCGACACCGTCAGCGATATCGCCGATCAGTTCAGCGTCAGCGCGGACTCCATCCTGTGGGCAAATCCGAAATTGGAAGACAACCCGGATATGCTCTCGATTGGACAGGAGTTGAACATTCCGCCGGTGACCGGCGTGCTCTACACGGTGCTGAGCGGCGATAGCGTTCAAAAGATCGCGGACCGGTTCAAGACAACCAAGTTTCCATCCAATACCCTCGTCGCAAACATCGTGAATCTTGAATTCAATCAGCAGCTGCACGATCTCAAGCCGCCCGACTATGCGCTGACGGTTGGGCAATTCCTGATGGTTCCCGATGGCTCCAAGCCGTACGTTCCGCGCGTGGTGAACGCCTACAGCGGACCCATTCCAGCGTCGGCTGCTCGCGGCACCGGTCATTTTGGCTGGCCCGTCTCGGGCAGAATCACCCAGAAATTCTGGGCGCGTCATCCCGGCATCGATATCGGCGCGCCCAAAGGGACGCCCATCTACGCGGCAGATTCCGGCTATGTGATCGTCGCCGGCTGGGACCCCGAGCCGGTGAGTTATGGCTTTATGATCCTGATCAATCACGGCAACGGCTTTATGACGCGCTACGGACATCTCAGCGCGTTCAATGTCCAGGTCGGCGATTCGGTGAAGAAGGGGCAGCTCATCGGACGCGTGGGCAGCACCGGCAATTCAACTGGACCCCACTTGCATTTTGAAATCATCGACAACGGCGTCCGCCGCAATCCGTTCAGCTATCTGCCAGGCGGATAGGATTCACCTTCCACACGAATGTGGGGCGCGGGGCGATCGACCCCGCGCCTTTTTGTGAGAGCCGCTGGGATGCGCGCTCAGCGCGAGCCGGTGGTAGTCGATAAGGAGTTGCGATGCGCAGTTCGTGGCGATTCGGTCGGATCATGGGCATCGATATTGCGGTCGATGCCAGCTGGTTTATCATCGTCTTTTTGCTGATCTACACCTTGGGCTTTGTGCAGTTTGCGCAAGACCTGCATCCGCGCAGTTTTTCGCCGCGCGCCGACGCGACGTCCATCGCGCTCGGAGTCGCCGCGTGCCTGCTGCTCTTCGCTTCAGTTCTCGCGCACGAGCTTTCGCATTCGTGGATGGCGATCCAGCGCGGCATTCCGGTAACGCGCATCACGCTCTTCATCTTCGGCGGCGTCGCGCAAATCGCCGCGGAGCCGGATCGCCCTGCCACCGAATTTCTCATCGCGATCATGGGCCCGCTGATGAGTCTCGCGCTTGCCGCGGTCTTCGGCGCGGCATGGCTCTGGCTGCGGATCGCGGACACCGCGCAGCTCGTCAATATTTCCCTCGCGCCGCTCATCTTGCTGAGCTCATTCCTGGCGCAGATCAATGGGCAACTGGCGCTCTTCAACCTCGCGCCCGGCTTTCCGCTCGACGGCGGGCGCGTGTTCCGCGCGATCCTGTGGGGCGCGACGCACGACATTCGCCGCGCGACGCGCTGGGCGACCCGCGCCGGTCAACTCATCGCGGTGATCTTGATCGGCGTCGGCGGCTGGCTCTTCTTAGCCGAATTCAACGGCGGCGGAATCTGGTTCGCGCTGATCGGCTTTTTCTTGTGGAACGCCGCGGGCGAGGGCTATCGCCAAACCGATTTACTGGAAACGCTGCGCGGCGTCACGGTGAGCCAGTTGATGACGCGCGAGTTCCAAACCATCTCGCCGGATCTGACGCTGGCTGAATTCATCGACCAGCATCTTCTGCCGCGGCGCGATCAAACCTTCGCGGTGTCTGACGCGGTGAATTTTCAGGGCGTCATCTCAATCGAAAATCTCAAGCGCGTGCCGCGCGCCGAGTGGAGCACGCGCCGCGTGCGTGAGGCGATGACGCCGCGCGCCGCGCTCGAGCAATTGTCGCCGGAACAAACGGCTGCCGCCGCGCTGCTGAAACTTTCCGGCGCGGACGCCGCCGAATTGCCGGTGATGCACGCCGGTCAGCTCGCCGGTTTTCTCGGACGCGCGGAGATGGAACGATTCCTGCGTCTCAAGTCGCGAACCAAACTCGCATAATTTTGCGTTTTTCAAGATTCAGTGTATAATCCTGCAGGTCTTCCACAGATTCAACATCGGTCGGGAGCCAAAATGCGCGGAACATGGATGGGTCTCGGATTATTGTTCCGCCTCAGCGCGCTAACGCTCGGCGCGGCGTTTGGTTCGCTCCTGCTGGGCATCTGGCTCGACCGCACGCTCGGCACGGCGCCGTTCGGCACGCTTTGTTTGATGGTCTGTGGCATCTTCATCGGAACCCTCAGCGTGTATCGCATCGTGCAACAGGCGAATCGGGAAATCGCTGACTCAAATCATCGTAACGACTCGACGGGAGGAACGTAGTGAAGCGTTGGCTGCCCATCATTATCATTCTTGCGATTCTTTTTATTCCCGGTATCGTCCTGCCGCGCTTTGGCACTCAAGCCGTCACCGCCTCAGTGTCTGTTCGCCCAGAAGTACTTTTCACCCTTGGCGGGTTTGAAGTTACCAATACCCTCTCCACTACCATCATTGTATCGATCCTACTCGTCCTCTTCGTTTTCTTCTCGACCCGCAAAATGCAAATAATCCCCAGCGGCATGCAGAACGTTTTGGAAATGATCATCGAAGCGCTGGACGGTCTGGCAACAAGCGTTGCCGGCGCACGCGGCAGGAAATTTCTCCCTATCGTCGCGACGATTTTCCTTTTTGTCCTTTTCTCGAATCTGCTGGGGCTGATACCCGGTTTTGGCCCCATCGGGCTCCTTCCGGTCAGTGAACAGTCACCGGCGCCGCAAGGAATCACCACATTTGACCTGCCGCAATCACTCGCCGGTTCGCTGGGAACAAAAGGCGGCGCCGAAGAAGGAGGCGTCATCCTCGCGCCCCTCTTCCGCTCTCCATCGACGGACATCAATATGACGCTGGCGCTGGCGCTGATTTCCGTCATCATGACCCAGGTCTATGGGATGCAGGCAATGGGTCCCCTCAAATATTGGTTCGTCCGATTCTTCATGTTCGACAAGGTGAGCAAATTCTTCGGCTCACTCTTCAAAGGCAAATTGAACTTTGGTCTGTTGGCATTTGGATTGCTCGACGTGTTCGTAGGTCTCCTGGAGTTGGTCAGTGAGGTTTCCAAGATTCTCTCGTTCACGTTCCGGCTTTTTGGAAATATTTTCGCGGGCGAAGTGGTGCTTTTGATCATGGCGTTCCTATTCTTCGCCTTGCCCTTCCCTTTCTACGCGCTTGAACTTTTCATCGGATTCATCCAGGCGTTCGTGTTCGCGATTCTTACGCTCGTATTCATGACGATAGCCACCACCGCGCACGGCGCGGAAGAGCATCACTAATCCACACTCTTAGGAGGATTCATGTCAGACGCAGGGCTTAGACTCATCGCGGCAGCACTGGCGATTGGTTTCGGCACAATCGGACCGGGCATTGGTCTCGGTTTGCTCGTGAACGCAGCACTTGGCGCGATGGGACGCAATCCCGAAGCCGCCGGTCAGGTTCAGATCAACATGTTTATCGGCGTCGCCTTCACGGAAGCGCTGGGCATCTTCGCGCTGGTGATCTCGCTGCTTATCGGCTTTAAGATCTTTTAGTTTCAGACGAGAAGCGGAAAACTTTCCTACCGGAGGTTGCCTTGGAAAAGCTTGGCATCAATGTGACGTGGCTTCTCGCTCAGGTCGTCAATTTCGGCCTGTTGCTATTTATCCTATGGCAGTTTGCCTACAAGCCGGTCCTGAAAATGCTGAATGACCGCAAGCAGAAAATCCAGGAGAGTCTGGAGTATGCGGAGCGCGTCAAGCGCGAGGCGGCGGAGCAGCAGAAAGAATTCGATCGCAAGCTGGAGGAAGCGCGCCGCGGCGCACAAGCCGCCGCCGCCGCCGCCGCGCAGGTCGGCGAGAAAGAGCGCGAGGTGATCCTGGCGCAGACGCGCGAGGACGCCCGCAAGATGATCGATCAAGCCAAGGGGCAGATCGAGTACGAGCGGAAGCAGATGCTGTCCGATTTGCGCGAACAAGTCGTGCAGTTGTCGCTCCTCGCGGCGCAGCAAGTGGTCAGCACGTCGCTCGACGATAAGACCCATCGTCAACTGGTCAGCGATTTCCTCGCGCAGACGGACGCGCTGGGCAAGCAGAACTAGGGAGGACTGTCGTGGCAAACGAACGACCGTCCCAGGTTTACGCGCAGGTTGTTTTCGATCAGGCGATGGCGAGTTGGCTCGATCCGCTCAAAGCCGTCGCCGCAGCGCTCGCGAAATCTGGTCTCACTCAACAACTGGACGACGCGGGGCTGGCGTTCCCGAAAAAACAAGAACTCCTGCGCCCCCTGCTGCCGGCGAATGCGACCGGCGAGGTGCAGAATTTTATTTTCCTGCTCGCCAGCAAGAACGAGATACACCTATTGCCGGAAGTGATCCACGCGGTCGAGGCGTACGCGCAGCGCAGCGCTTCGGTTGTAATGACGCAAGTCACCAGCGCCGTGCCGCTCACCGATTCAGAAAAGCGGACGATGGAGACCCAGTTGCGCAAGCAATTTGGCGCGGACGCTGCCTTCGAGTACGCCGTCGATCCGGCAATCCTCGGCGGCATTGTGGTGCGCGCGGGCGACAAGGTGATCGATGGTAGTGTGGCAGGAAAACTAGCGGCGCTCAAAGAGAAACTCAAATAACAAGTTAAAAGCGAAAAGCTAAAAGTAGGAAACTACTTTTCCCCTTTAACCTTTGACTTTTGGCTTGGAGGAACGATGGCAGTACGCGTGGATGACATTACCGCACAGATCAAGAAACAAATTGAAACGTTCAAACCGCCGCTGGAAACAATCGACGTTGGCGCGATTGTCGAAGTGGGCGATGGCATTGCGCGCGTCAACGGCTTGAGCCATGTGATGGCGGGCGAGCTAGTTGAATTCACAAAGAACGGCGTGCTCGGCCTCACACTCAACTTGGAAAAGGATGAGATCGGCGTCGTCATTATGGGTGAGTACGCCGACCTCCGCCAGGGCGACTTGGTGAAAAGCACCGGTCGTATCGCGGAAGTGCCCGTCGGCGAAGGCGCGCTGGGACGCGTCGTCAACGCACTGGGGCAACCGATCGACGGCAAGGGCCCGATCGAAGCGACCCACTTCCGCCCGGTCGAGCGCATCGCGCCGAACGTGATTATGCGCCAGCCGGTCGAGACGCCAGTGCAGACCGGCATCAAGTCGGTCGACGCGATGATTCCCATCGGGCGCGGTCAGCGCGAACTCATCATCGGCGACCGCCAGACCGGCAAGACCGCCGTCGCGATCGATGCGATCATCAATCAGCGCGGACAGGACATGGTCTGCATCTACGTCGCCATCGGACAAAAGCTTTCGACGATTGCGCAAGTGGTCAGCACGTTGGAAAAGTACGACGCGCTGGAGTACACGATTGTTGTCGCCGCCAGCTCGTCCGACCCGGCGGCGCTGCAGTACATCGCCCCTTACGCCGGCTGCGCGATGGGCGAAGAGGTGATGGAAGTCGGCGTCAAGATCGGCGGCAAACAGGTTCGTGACGCGTTGATCGTCTACGATGATTTGTCGAAGCACGCGTGGGCGTATCGCCAGGTCTCGTTGTTGCTGCGCCGACCGCCCGGACGCGAAGCATATCCCGGCGACGTGTTCTACCTCCACTCGCGCTTGCTCGAACGCGCCGCGCACTTGTCGAAAGAACTCGGCAGCGGCTCACTCACCGCATTGCCCATCATCGAGACGCAAGCCGGCGACGTTTCGGCGTATATTCCGACTAACGTCATTTCGATCACCGACGGGCAGATCTATCTGGAAAGCGACTTATTCTACGCTGGCATTCGCCCCGCGCTGAACGTCGGCATCAGCGTTTCGCGCGTCGGCAGCAAGGCGCAAACGAAAGCGATGAAGCAAGTCGCCGGCAAGATGAAACTCGATCTCGCCCAGTTCCGCGAGCTTGCCGCGTTCGCGCAGTTCGGCTCGGACCTGGACAAGGCGACGCGCGAGCAGTTGGAGCGTGGGCAGCGCTTCACCGAGCTTTTGAAGCAGCCGCAGTACGAGCCGATGCGGTTGGATCGCCAGGTGCTGATCATCTACGCCGCGACGAACGGCTTTATCGACGATGTGCCGATTGAAAAGGTTCGTTCGTTCGAAACCGCGTTCCTAAAATTCATGGATGCCACTCACGCCGAGATCGGCGCCAAGATCATGTCCACGCGCGCCATTGACGCGGAGACGGAAGCCGCGCTCAAGCAAGCGATTCAGGAATTCAAGATCGCGGGCGCGTACTAGAATTGCAGTTGGAGAAGTTGTGAGAATTAGTAAATTAACAATTCTGCTGGTGCTGGGAGCGCTGCCGGTTCTGGCAAGCGCATGCAGCTCCGCGCCGGCGCAAACCCCGCCGCCCACACGCGCGGCGACACAGACGCCGTGGATCATTTACCTCCCGGTCACAACGACACCGGAACCGGCAACCGTGACGCCGCTACCGACTGTGACGGCAGCGCAACCGACGAAAGCGCCAACGCGCGCGGTGGTGAGAGCGACCGCGACGAAAGCGCCGACCGCCGCGCCGGTTGCCGTCGCGCCGACGGTGACCGCCGCACCGGCGTGCAACTACGGCACGGTGACCTTAATTGAACCTGGTCCCAATGCACCTCGCCAAACAAAGGAAGTAGGAATCGGCGGTGATACTTTTCGTTTCATTTGGGAGCCACCAGCACCTCTACAAGGGCCCGGCGATCCGACAGTAGGATACCAGCTCACTATTGCCTCCAAACGCGCTGGTTTCTCGAACGGGGCAACTCTTTACGTATCGAACAACAAGTTTCTGACTGATGGCAAGATCGTCATTATGGATAAGCCTGCCGTGTCGGGCCTTGCGGGTGGAGCTGCCGTGACAGTTACATGGTACGTCACAATTGTCAAGACATCCGGTAGCTTCAACGATCTTGACCCAACAATTCAACCACCTGGTCTAGTAAATTGTGGGTCACCAAGCGAAGTACGTACAATTATTCTGTCAACGTTTTGATCGGTCAGGTTCTGACCTTGGAGGTCTTCATGACTAAGATTAGCAAAACGTTACTCTTCGTAGCGGTTATCGTTGCCGCATCTATCGTCGGCTGCGGCGCCGCGACGCCAACGCCCGCGCCAACGCAGGCGGCGCAAGTCATCA
>JBBIJS010000075.1:9700-11820 GCA_037445855.1 Chloroflexota bacterium
GGCTGCGGCGCCGCGACGCCAACGCCCGCGCCAACGCAGGCGGCGCAAGTCATCACCGTCATTGTTACGGCGACCCCGCCGCCCGCGACAGCAACATCGGCAGCGCCTAGCATCACCCCGCTGCCGACGGTCGGCGTAACCGAAACCGTGCCCGCCGCAACGGCGACCAAGGCGGCAGTTGCTGCCGGCACGCCCAAGCCCGCCGCGACGAAGAAACCGGTGGTTGCCGCGCCAACTGCGACGGCAACGGCGTTGCCGCTGACTCTGCCCGCGCCCAAACTGGTGGGACCGAATTTCGATCCCAACACCGGACAAAAGGACGAACGCCATTCCCCGTCGGACGCATTGATATTTGAATGGCAATCCATTTCGCCGCTGGGTCCAAATGTGTGCTATATGATTCGCGTCGATTTAATACCGACCAACTCACAATCGGGCACCGGTGACGCGTTCCTGCAATGCGACCCCAACGAAACTCAAAAAGCCCAAGCCCAGACTGTCCGCTTTACCTTGTCTCAGCCGAACCACTCCGGCGTCAACTACTCGGGCTTGCTCCCGAATCCGCCGACTGATCTGTGGGTCAAATGGTACGTCACGGTGGTCGCGGATCAAGGCGCTGGAGCCGGTCCGTTCGATCCCATTTCCGGTATTCGTCACAAAGTCATGCCCCTCAGCCCCAAGAGCGACACGTACCAATTCCTCCTCAAGGGCGGCGGACAGTAAACTGAGCAGTCGAGGTTCAACTTGCCATCACCGCGCGTTATTCAACGCCGCATTAAAAGCATCAACAAGATTTCGCAGGTCACCCACGCGTACGAAATGATCGCCGCGTCCAAAGTGCGCCGCGCACAACAAGCGACACTGGCGACGCGTCCCTACGCGGAAAAATCGTGGGAGATGCTGACCTACCTCGCCGCCCAGCCCGGTCGCGGCAAAGTCCTGCACCCGCTGCTCGAGGAGCGCGCCGAGATCAAAAGTATTCTGTTGCTACTGACCACCTCGGACCGCGGGCTGTGCGGCGCGTACAACGTCAACGTCATTCGCGCGGCGACGGAATTCGCCGCGCGCCAGCACACGCCGGTCCGCTTCATCACGATCGGTCGCCGCGGCACGAGTTTTGCCGCGCGGTACGGCAAAGAAATCGTCGCAGAATTCAGCGGCTTGAGCGAACGCCCCACGCTCGTGGACGTGGGCGGCATTTCCAAAATCGCGATCGACGAATTCATCGCCGGGCACGCCGACGAGGTTTATCTGGCGTACACCGATTACGTGAACACGCTCGTTCAGCGCCCTGTGACGCGCCGCCTGCTGCCGATTCATCCGGCAACCGAGACGCGCACCGGCGCGAGCGCGGTCTACCTGTACGAGCCGAACCCCGAAACCATCCTCGCGTCCGTGCTGCCGCGCTTCACCGAAATGCAGATCTATCAAGCGATCTTGGAATCGGTCGCGAGTGAATGGGCGGCGCGGATGGTTGCCATGCGCAGCGCGACCGACAACGCGCATGACTTGATCGAAGACTTGACGCTGGCGATGAACAAGGCGCGTCAAGCCAGCATCACTAAGGAAATTCTTGACATCATGGGCGGCGCGGAAGCGCAGCGCGAAGCGCGCGCCAAATAGAGCGATTCTGCAATTATCCTGGAGGACGGAATGGCGAAAGGTTCGATAGGGCATGTGACACAGGTAACCGGTCCCGTCGTTGACGTGGAATTCAAGATCGGTGAGCTGCCGGAAATCTACCACGCGCTCGAAATTCAACGGGATAGCGAGAAACTCGTCCTCGAAGTACAGCAGCACCTGGGCGCAAACGCGGTTCGCACCGTCTCGATGGGCTCGTCCGACGGATTGCGCCGCGGGACACCCGTCCTCGACACGGGCGCATCGATCAGCGTGCCGGTGGGCGCCGCCGGCTTGGGGCGCATCTTCAACGTCGTCGGCGAGCCGATCGATCAGATGGGACCGGTCACAGCGGAGAAAACCTATCCCATCCACCGCACGCCGCCGTCATTCGAGGAACAAGTTACTACGCCGCAATTCTTTGAAACCGGCATGAAGGTCATCGACCTGGTTGCGCCGTTCACCAAAGGCGGCAAGATCGGCGTGTTTGGCGGCGCGGG
>JBBIJS010000076.1:0-11735 GCA_037445855.1 Chloroflexota bacterium
TCGCGATTCGTCGTGATGACCGTCGGCAGTTGCGCGTTGTACCGATAGTTCAACAATTGAAATAGTTTTTCCGTCGCCCACGCCGTCACGCTCTGCGCGCCGAGATCGTCCAGGATCAGGAACGGCGTCGAGCGCACGGTCTCGAAACGCTCGTCGTACGTGACGCGGCTCGTCGGCGCGAACGTCGCGCGCAGGTGATCGAGCAAATCCGGCACGACGATGAAAAGCACGCTCTCGCCAGCCGCCAATCGCTCGTTTGCAATCGCCGCAGCGAGGTGCGTCTTGCCGCAACCGTAGCCGCCCTTGAGCAAGAGCCAACCCTTGGCGTCGCGCGCGAATTGCCGCGCCGTGTCGTGCGCCAGCCGCAAATTCTTCCGGCGTTCGGGATTCAAGCCGATCCCGTCGGGACGGAACGAATCGAACGTCATCTGCGTGAGATGCACGATGCCGCTGCTGCCGCGCAAATCTGCCAGTTCGGCTTGGCGCGTCTCGCGCAGCTTGCATTCGCACGGGACCGCGCGCCCGAAATCCGGGTGATCGACGGGCACCTCGCGGCGCAAAAAACCGGCGCCGTGACAGATCGGGCAGACGCTCGCTGTCGTTGCGCTCTTAGCGCTTGATGAATTTGCTGTGTTCGTCGCCATACCAGGTTTTGCCTTTGCCGGTTTTGTCGCCGCGCCCTTCTGTCTTCATCCGTTTCAGGATTCCGCTGACATACGCCCAACTGCGCTTGTTCTGTTTGACGGCGAGCTTGAACGCGTCCGCCATCCACTCTGCCGGATATTCCTTTTCCGCTTCTTTCAATTCCTCCGAGATCATCGGCGTCAGCAGTCCGATATTCTGCTCGTACAGCGCAAAGACGTTGGGTCGATCAACCGTTGCCGGCTCACGCGCCGCGCCGCGCGGCAATGTTTCGGCGCGGTCGCTCTTCTCGAACGCGCGGCGTCCCACTTCGTTGTTGAGAAAGTACAGCGCGTCGCTGGCGGTCACGCGATGCAGCAGCGTCCCGCGCTCGGTCGCCGCCGCGAGCGCACGCGTCAACGCATCGTCCGGCGCGGCATCGCTCGCCGCCAACGACTGCATCAGCGTGCGGTCGCCGCGCAGGTCGCTCGCGGTGACGCACGGCGGCGCGCTCGCTTGCCGGTTGGCGATCAGCCAGAAAACATGCAGCGTCACCTTCAGCTCGGCAAGGTCATCGATCGCCGGACAGAGTTCGCTGAAGAACAAGTTCGGCAGCGGCGTGACTTCAATTTTGCCGTTCGGAAAACCGGAGAAGAGTTTCATTCGTACGCTTTACTTCGATGACGTACCGCGACAATATCAACGTGTTGCGCGTCATCATCAATGGAATAGATCACGCGATAATTGCCCACCCGAATTCGCCATAGATTCTTCTCGCCTTGCAGTTTGCGGCAACCTGTGGGACGTGGTACTCTTGTCAACATTTCGATCTTGGGAAAGATGCGACTAACAACATGCGCGTCGAAACGTTCTAGCTCTTTCCGAGCCGAACGCGCAAAAGTAATGGCGTAATCACCCACCCAATTTACCTTGTCGACGAAGATGCTTCTTCACGGAGTCGAGCGCCTCCCTGGGTTCGCGCGCACGCAAGCGCGCCGTGACGCCGTCGTAAAAGTCTTCCCAAAGTTCGCCGTACTTTTTCAAGTCGATCATCACAGCGACTTTCTGACCTTTATCGTTTGTGACGTACTGAATCCCTTCCATAGTTACTCCTCAGTCTTTACAACGCCCCACCCGGCGGCGCGACGAGCAGGTTGTCGAACTTGGCTTGCTCCTCGATGAACAGCAACTGCAAATCGCGCGTCGGACCGTGCCGGTGTTTCGCCACAATGATCTCGGCGATATTTTCCGGATATTCCTTGTGCGGATGCGCCGCTTGCCATTTTTCCAGCGTGGGATAGTACGTTTTTTCGCGGTAGATGAAAACGACCACGTCTGCGTCTTGCTCGATGCTGCCCGACTCGCGCAAGTCCGCCAACTGCGGACGGTGATCCTGCCGCGACTCCACCGCGCGGGAGAGCTGCGACAGCGCGACGACCGGTACGTCCAACTCGCGTGCCAATTCCTTCAACATCCGCGAAATCTGCGCGATCTCCTGCACGCGGTTTTCGATGCGCCCGCGCACCGTCATCAACTGCAAATAGTCGATGATGACCAGATCGAGTCCATATTCGGAATCGAGGCGGCGCGCCTTGGCGCGAATCTCGATCGGCGTGATCGACGCGCTGTCGTCGATGAAAATCTGCGCCTCGGACAAAATGCCGGTGGCTTTCGCCAACTTGGGCCATTCCTCGTCGCTGATCTTGCCGATGCGCAAGTTTTGCGAATCGATCACCGCCATGCCGGAGACAAGCCGCTGCACCAATTGCTCCGCCGACATTTCCAGACTGAACAGCGCGACGCGTTTCTTGCGCACGACCGACGCGTACTGCATCAGCGACAGCGCGAACGACGTCTTGCCGGAACCAGGTCGCCCGGCGATGATGATGAGATCGGAGGGCTGAAAGCCGCCGAGCAATCGGTCCAGGTCGATGAACCCGGTCGGCACACCGAGGATTTCGCCTTGATGCTTTTGGACGTAATCGAGCTGATCGTGGAAACGATCGACCGCGACGCGAATCGGAACCATGTCGCGGCTCATCCGCCGCTCGGCGACTGCGAAGATCGCCTGCTCCGCGCGATCGATCACCTCGTCGATCTCTTCCGAGCCGTCGTACGCCAAGCCCGCGATGTCGGTCGACGCGCGGATCAAGCGGCGCAGCGTGGACATGCGCTCGACGATCTGCGCGTAATGTTCCACGTGCACCGCCGTCGGCACCGCGTTGATGAGGGCGGTGATGTACGCCGCGCCGCCCACGTCGTTCAGCTTGCCCTGCCGCTCCAGCTCTGAAACCACCGTCAGGAAATCTACCGGCTCGCGGCGTTCGTGCAGCGCCATGATCGCGCTGTAGATCCAATTATGTTTTTCGAGATAGAAATCTTCTGCGCGCGCGATGGGCGCGGCTTTGATGATCGCATCGGGATCGATGAGGAGCGCGCCGAGGACCGCCTGTTCGGCTTCCTGGTTGTTCGGCATCGATTTTTCGGGCGCGTCGGTCGTTCGAATGTCCATGGGTAGAGTATCCCGGCGTTGACGAGGGTGGGTCACAAAACAATTCCCGACAAGTCAGTGCCGGGAATCTGGTGCGAGGTTCGAGGTCATTCTTCCTTGGGCGAATCGCCGCCCTTGCCCAGCCCGTCCAGGTCCAGGTCTTCGATTAGATCGCGGAAGGCATCCAGCTGCTCATCCTCTTCCGGCGACGCGCTCTCGGTGTTCTGGCTCGGTCGGATGGACGCCTTGTCCATCACGTCATCCGCGACGTAGATGGGAATTTGCAATCGCACCGCGAGCGCGATCGCGTCGCTGGGCCGCGCGTCGAGTTCGACGCGCTTGTCGTTGAGCTGCATCACGATCTGCGCGTAAAAGGTATCTTCGCGCAACTCGATCACGGCGATATGGGACGGCGTGCCGCCAACTTGCTGAATAATCGCCTTGAGCAGATCGTGCGTCAGCGGGCGCGCGACCTGGTTGCCTTGCAGCGCGATGTTGATCGCGTCCGCTTCGTACGGACCGATCCAAATCGGCAGGAACCGGTCATCGCTGTCCTTGAGCACGACGATGCGATGCGGCGAGACCAGACTGACGCGGATGCTATCGATTGAAACTGGGATCAAATCCGAATCCATGCGTTCCCCCTACACGCGGCGTATCTCTCAGCGCCGCGTCCAGTGCGCCCGTATTATACCACATCCATTCAGACGCGACAACCGCGGATCAGTTACCAGTATTCAGTGCTCAGTGTCCGATAAAGATGCCGCAGGGTCTGAATACTGAATACTGATTACTGATCCCCGTTCTTTTGGTGACTACTCAGCCTCCAGTTGCGATTATCCGCGAATCTTCGCGAATCCTCGCTAATCTTGTTTTCATTCGCGCAGATTCGCGTGGATTCGCGGACAAAAATGGTGCTGCAGCTCTGCGGCGCTGTGCCTGAGTAGTTACTTCTTTTGTGCGATTTCACAGATGATGCTATAATGAGCCGCCATCAAATCGGAGGAGATTCATCAATGCCGGATCTCGGCGGACTGACCGCGGTTTTCCAACTCATCGGCGCGTTCTTTGGCGCGTACCTGATTGCGGTATGGATCAGCTTGATCGTCTGGACCTTCCGCGACGTGCGCGGGCGCTCGCGCGATATCTTCGTGCAGCTGCTCTCGGTCATCCTGGTGGTCATCTTCAACATCCCAGGTCTCTTGCTGTACTTTTTGCTGCGCCCGGGCGAAACACTCGCCGCGCGGTACGAAAGTGAGCTGGCGGAAGAAGCGCTGCTGCAAGACATCGAGGAGAAGCAAGCGTGCCCGGCGTGCCAGCAAAAAGTGCAAGCCGATTTTCTCTATTGCCCCAATTGCCACACGCGGCTCAAGCGCCGCTGCGAGAACTGCCACCGCATCACGAGTCTGCGCTGGAACATCTGCCCATACTGCGGCGCGCCGGCAACGGATGCCGCGACCTCGCCCAGCACGTAACCCATCGCCCCAGACGAAAAAGGTCAGCCGCGCGGCTGACCTTTTTGGTTTCGTCGAATTATTCAACCCTCCGCACTTGAATCATGTTCGTTCTGCCAGGGATTCCGCTTGGCGCGCCCGCGGTGAGCACCACCAAGTCGCCCCGTTTTACAATTCCTTGCTTCAGCGCGACCGCGAGACTCGCGGCGATCATCTCGTCCGTCGATTCCGTTTCAGCGACACGCGCGGACTGAATGCCCCACACCAATGCCAGCCGGCGCTGGATGCGTTCCTGGGACGTCACCGCGAAGATCGGCGTTTCCGGGCGATGCCGCGAAATCATCCGCGGCGTAAAGCCGCTCTGCGTTGCCGTAATAATCACCCGCGCCTTCAACTGCCGCGCGATCTCACACGTCGCGTTGCCGAGCGCATCGACCATGCTGGCTGCGCCCCTTCCGACAGCGTGCCGGTGTTCCTTAAATTGCGCGCTCTCCCCTGCCGCGTCCGCGATGCGACCCATCGTCTCCACCGCTTCCACCGGGTATTTGCCCACCGCAGTCTCCGCCGAAAGCATCACCGCGTCCGTCCCATCGAGAATCGCGTTCGCCACATCGCTTGCCTCCGCGCGCGTAGGACGCGGATTGTTGATCATCGATTCAAGCATCTGCGTCGCCGTAATCACCGGCTTGCCGATGGCGTTCGCCTTGCTGATGATCATTTTCTGGTAGAGCGGCACTTGCTCCGGCGGCGCTTCGACCCCCAAGTCGCCGCGCGCGACCATCACCGCATCGGCGGCGTCGAGGATCGCATCAATCGCGTCGATCGCTTCCAGCTTCTCGATCTTTGCAACCACCGGCATCGTCGCGCCGCGCGCGGCAAGCCATTGCTTGAGTTCCACTATGTCTTCGCGTCGTCGCACGAACGAGAGCGCGAGGTAATCCAAATCCTGGTCTGCCGCGAAAGCCAGGTCGGCGCGGTCCTTGTCCGTCAGCGCGGAAATATCGAGCGGCACGTTCGGCAAGTTGACGCCCTTGTGCGGTTTGAGCACGCCGCCGGTCACGACGCGTGTCGCGATCTCCGTCCCCCTCGCGGTAACCACTTGCAATTCGATCAACCCATCGTCGAGCAAAATGCGCTGCCCCGCTTTGACGTACTGCGGCAAAGCCGGGAAATCGACGCTGACCCCGTTCGCATCGCCGCCGACCACGCGCGTGGTCAACCGCAACGCCGCTCCGGCTGCCAGTTGAACCGCGCCGCCGGCGATCTCGCCCACCCGAATCTTGGGTCCCTGCAAATCGCCCATCAGCGCGATGACCGCGCTTTCTTCTTTGGCGATCCGCCGCACGCGTTCGATGCGCGTCGCGTGCGTCGCTTGATCGCCGTGAGAAAAATTCAAGCGCGCCACATCCATCCCGGCGCGGATCATCGCGCGAACCACCGCGTCGGTGTCGGACGCTGGTCCCAGGGTGCACACGATACGCGCGCGTTGATTCATCGCTACTCCCGTTTTACCCACACAAAGTTCGCCACCTCGCGGCTCATCGAGGTCGTCCGCGTCCCGACCTTCAGCGTCAGCGGTCCTTTGAGCGGCGCGATTTCGAGCACGGTGACCTTCGCGCCCGGCGTGACGCCGCGCGTGCCCAGGTAATCCAGCAGCTCGGCGACATTCTCCGCGTACTCGGAGATGCGCGTCACGACCACGCGGTCGTTCTCGTTCGCCGCGCTGAGCTGGAACACTTTGGGATCAACCAACGTCATCCCGCGCGTGTTGCCCGGGATCGGGTTTCCGTGCGGACAGGTCGTCGGATAGCCCAGGTGCTGGTTCAACAATTCCGCGACCTCGTCCGACATCGCATGTTCGAGATGATGCGCTTCGGCGTCTGACTTGGCCCAATCCAGCCCCAGCACATCCGTCAGCCAGCGCTCGACAATGCGATGCCGATGCTGCAGCCGTTCGGCGATCGACTGCCCTTTGGCGGTCATCTGGACTTCTTTGCTGCCGCTGAACTTGACCAGCCCTTCGCGCACCATTCGCTTGAGCGTAGTCGTCACCGTCGGGCGCGAAACGTGCAGTGATTCCGCCAGCCGCGCGCCGATGACCGGCTGCCCTTCGGCTGCCATCATGTAGATGATTTCCAGATACGCTTCAACGGTTGGAGTTGGCATGGTTGCTCCCAAGATAAACGAGTACAAGAATTCTGTATATTGACAATGGAAAACTGTTACCGTATACTAACAATGGTGGTTTGCGCTACCTTACACCCGAATCCATCCAGCTGTAATTATACTCGAAAGCAAGCGCGTGTAAAGACTAGAATCGCAAGCCAAGCCATCGCCGTATCGAGGGAGGAACCTTGGATCTTGGGCAGACGGTGATCCTGGGCGCCATCGCTGGTTTCACGATTTACGTGGGACTGCCGATCGGTCGCATCGAACACGTTTCAGATCGAGTCCGAGCGTTTTTGACCATGACGTCGGCGGGGATCTTGGTCTTCTTGCTACTCGACGTCATTACCAATATTCAAATACCCATTCAAGAAGTTATGCGCGACGTGGTCGCGGGGAAAGCGGACGGCGGCGAATTTGCTTTACTCGTCGGCATTTTTGTCGTGGGCTTGTCAGCCGGTCTGCTCAGTCTTGTCGCTTTCGAAGCACATTTCATGCGGAAAAGCGACGCGCCCTCATCGGCGTTGTCCCCGGCGCGCCTGGCGATGATGATCGCAACGGGACTTGGTCTGCATAACTTTTCTGAGGGGCTTGCAATTGGTCAGTCCGCCGCGGGAGGCCAAATTGCTCTGGCGGGCTTGCTCATTATCGGATTTGGTTTGCACAATGCCACGGAAGGATTTGGGATCGTCGGTCCGCTGGCGGGTACGCGACCGACCTGGGGTTTTCTCGCACTGGCGGGGATGGTAGGCGGAGGACCAACTTTCCTCGGAACGATCGTCGGCTATAGTTTCGTATCGAGACCCTTATCGGTCTTGTTCCTCTCTCTTGCCGCGGGAGCCATTCTCTATATTATCGGAGAACTCTATAACATTGCGCGTCGCCCGGGAGTAAAATCAACCGCCATGTTGGGTTTGCTGGTTGGCTTCTTTCTGGCTTATGGAACGGACTTGGTTCTGAAGATCGCGGGGGCGTGATTAGCCGGGGGAATCACCGGGCGAGTGTCTATTGGGGATCGAGGAGCGAAAACAATCCGCGCCTCGATTATTCTTACACCTGCTCCGCCAATATGATCGCCTCCGCGACCTCACGCATCGATTTGCGCGAGGTGCGCGCCTGGTGCTGGATGCGCGCGAACGCGTCCTGCTCGCCGATCGTGTGCCGCTTCATCAGAATGCCCTTGGCGCGCTCGACCAGCTTACGCGTCTCGAGCGCTTCCTTCAGCCCGCCGATCTCTTCGTACAGCACCGCCTTTTGCAGCTCGCCCGCGGCAACGTCTGCGATGATCGACAGCAATTCGATTTCATCTTCGGAATATGCGCGTCCCTCGCGCGTCTGCACGTTGAGCGCGCCGATCACTTCCCCGCGCGACAAGAGCGGCACCGCCAGCAGCGATTGAAACATCGACTCTTTGGTTTCCGGCAGGTACTTGAAATGCGGATCGCGCGACGCGTGACTCGCGGCAATGGGTTTGCCGGCTTTCGCCGCGTGCCCGGTCAACCCCTCCCCCAGCTTGAGCCGCGCGTGCCCGACCGCGCCGGCGGCAAGCCCGGTCGTGGCTTTGAGTACCAGGAATTCGTTGCCGTCGTCGAGCAGATAGATCGAGCAGGAATCCACGTCCATTACGCGCGCGGTCTTGCGCGTGATCAGCGCGAGGATCTGATCAAGCGACCCCGCTGCGCTGATGGCGCGCGTGATTTCGCGCAGCGTCGCGAGCTGGGCTTGAAACTTTTTAGCGAGCGCATCGGGGGTTGTCATCGCCCCCCGATTATAGAGGAGGGCTGGGCTTACGTCAAGCGAGCGCGGTTTGACGGGTGTGCGTCACATTTTTGCATACCGATTCGACGCAGGTCGAATTTGCCATGCGTTGCCGCGATTTCAATCGCCCGCCAGTCACCCAAAAGTTTGACGCACACCCAGTTTGACACCGGCGCGCATCCCGAGTATAACGGATTCGCCTGATTCATCGCTCGCAAAAATGCGTAGGAGAACATCAAGCCATGGAAGCCAAATCTCGCAATCCAATCCTCTTCGTCCTATTTATCGGCGTCCTGATGGGCGCGCTCGACATCGCGATCGTCGGTCCCGCGCTGCCGGCGATCCGCGCGGCGTTCGGCGTGGACGATCGCGCGGTCGCATGGATTTTCACGACGTATGTCTTGTTCAATCTGATCAGCGTGCCGCTGATGGCAAAGTTGTCGGACGCGTTTGGGCGGCGCGCGATCTACATTCTGGACGTAACGCTGTTCGCGCTCGGCTCGCTGATCGTCGCGCTGTCGCCCGCGCTGCCGGTGATGCTGCTCGGGCGCGCGGTGCAAGGGTTCGGCGCCGGCGGCGT
The DNA here is from genome assembly GCA_037445855.1 of Chloroflexota bacterium. Taxonomy (GTDB): domain Bacteria; phylum Chloroflexota; class Anaerolineae; order UBA4142; family UBA4142; genus DAIDTM01. Next base: position 9,071 of record JBBIJS010000076.1, read on the forward strand.
CTTCCCGGTCGCGAGCGCGGTGATCGGCGATACGTTCCCGCCGGCGAAGCGCGGCAGCGCGCTGGGGTTGATCGGCGCTGTGTTCGGCATCGCGTTCCTCGTCGGTCCCATTCTTGCCGGCGTGGTGCTCTTCGCGCTGAGCTGGCACTGGCTCTTTGTCATCAACCTGCCGATTGCCGCGGTCGTCATCGTGCTGGCGCTGCGCGTGCTGCCGGGCGCGCGCCCCGCGCAGCAGCGTCAGTTCGATTTGATCGGGATGGCGATTCTCGCGGTGCTGCTCGCGTCGCTGACGTTTGGCGTCAACCAGCTCGACACGGCGCACGTCGCGACGAGCATTACTTCGCTCACCGTGTTACCCTTCCTAGTCCTGGCAGTTGTGCTGCTGCCGATTTTCATTTTCATCGAGTCGCGCGCGGCGAACCCGATTGTGCGGATGAGTCTGTTCAAATCGCGTCAGGTCGCGCTGATCAGTCTCGTGGCAGTCGGCGCGGGCTTGGGCGAGGCGTCGGTCGTGTTCGTGCCCGCGCTCGTCGTCGCCGCGTTCGGCGTGACAAGTTACGCGGCGAGTTTCATGCTGCTGCCGGCGGTGCTCGCGATGGCGGTCGGCTCACCGACCGCGGGACGGATGCTTGATCGGAGCGGGTCGCGCGTCGTGCTACTCGCCGGCACGCTGCTCGTGACCGCCGGGATGTTCGTCGTCGCGTTTCTCGCGTCGAACCTTGTTTTCTTTTACGCGGCGGCGCTTCTGGTCGGGTTGGGTCTCGGCGTCCTGCTCGGCGCGCCGTTGCGCTATGTGATGTTGAACGAATCGTCCGCCACTGAGCGCGCGTCGGCGCAAGGTATCTTGACGTTGAATACGAGTATGGGGCAGCTGATCGGCGGCGCGCTGGTCGGCGCAGTCGCGGCATCGTTTGGCGGCGGGCAGAGCGGTTATGCCACCGCGTTCCTCGTGGTCGGAATCGTGATGCTCGCGCTGACCGCCTTGACGCTGGGTCTCAAGAACCGCGCCGCGGAGATCGATACCGCGCGGCGCAACCAACCGGCGGTCGCTGCGCCGCGCGGGTAGGTCAAAAATAGAATTGCCCCACTCGCATGAGTGGGGCAATTCTATTTCATGCCGCTCTCTTCCTCGCGCGTTTCTCCTCTTTGTAGAAAACGATCGTGCCTCGCGAAGCGTCCAAGCCCACGACCACCGCATCACCTTCGGCGAACTTGCCTTCCAGCACCTGCACCGCGAGCGGATCGAGGATCAGCCGCTGGATCGTGCGCTTGAGCGGACGCGCGCCGTACGTCGCAGCGTAGCCCTCGTTGACGAGAAATTCTTTTGCTGCGTCGCTGAGTTCGATTTCGATTTTGCGGTCCGCCATGCGCTGGCTCACCTGCTTCATCTGAATATCCACAACCGCCTTCAAGTCCGCGCGCGACAGCGAATGGAACAACACGATTTCGTCGATGCGGTTGAGGAACTCGGGGCGGAAGCGCGCCCGCAGCGCGTCCAGCACCGCGCCGCGGACATTCGCATCATCGGTCGAGAATCCGTTGCCCAGAAATTCCGTGCCGATGTTCGACGTCATGATGATGACCGTGTTCTTGAAATCGACCGTGCGCCCCTGCCCGTCCGTCAAGCGTCCGTCGTCGAGAATTTGCAGCAGCGCGTTGAACACATCGGGATGCGCCTTTTCGATTTCGTCGAACAGGACGACCGAGTACGCGCGCCGCCGGACTGCCTCAGTGAGCTGCCCGCCTTCTTCATAGCCGACGTACCCCGGCGGTGCGCCGACGAGCCGCGCGACCGTGTGCTTTTCCTGGTACTCGCTCATGTCGATGCGAATCATTGCGTTCTCGTCGTCGAAAAGAAATTCGGCGAGCGCGCGCGCCAATTCTGTTTTGCCGACGCCGGTCGGTCCCAGGAAAATGAATGAGCCGATCGGGCGCTTGGGGTCTTGCAACCCGGCGCGCGCGCGGCGCACCGCGTTCGCGACGGCGCGGATGCCGTCTTCCTGTCCGATGACGCGCTGACGCAGCCGGTCTTCCATCTTCAAAAGTTTCTGCACTTCGCCTTCGAGCAGCCGCGAAACCGGAATGCCCGTCCACTTGCCGACGACCTCGGCGATGTCTTCCTCGTCCACTTCTTCTTTCAAGAGCGAACCACTTTTTTGAATTTCGGCGAGGCGCGCGGTTTGCGCTTGCATCTTCTGATCGATCTCTGCGAGCGTGCCGTATTTCAACCGCGCCGCTTCTTCTAGATTCGATTCGCGTTCCGCGCGCTCCAGCGCGGTCTGCGCGTTCTCGCGCTCTTCTTTCAGCGCGCGCGACCGCCCGATCACTTCCTTTTCCTGTTTCCACTTGCCCATCAGCGCGTTCGATTTCTCTTTCAAGTCCGCCAGTTCTTTGTCGAGCCGCGCCAATCGTTCGCGCGACGCGGCATCTTTTTCTTTTTGCAGCGCCACGCGCTCGATCTCCAGTTGCTTGATCCGCCGCGTCATCTCGTCCAACTCTGCCGGCATCGAGTCGATTTCCATCCGCAAGCGCGACGCGGCTTCGTCGACCAGATCGATCGCCTTGTCCGGCAGAAAGCGGTCGGCGATATAGCGTTTCGATAACACCGCCGCGGCGACGAGCGCGGCGTCCTTGATCTTGACGCCGTGGTGCACCTCGTAGCGTT
>JBBIJS010000077.1:0-11578 GCA_037445855.1 Chloroflexota bacterium
CCGCGTTCACTTTGACGAAGAAAATAAACCAGCCATGCTTCGCCTGCACGTCGTTCAAGACGAAGTGTTGCCGGTATGAGGATTCCGAGAGATTTGAGTGGGGATGCGCTCGCCTCTCTGCTCGAACGATTTGGCTATCTCATCACGCGGCAGTCAGGTAGTCACATGCGCTTGACCACACAACGAGGTGGAGCGCACCACGTCACTATCCCGCGTCACAAAACATTGCGAATTGGCGCCTTGAGCGGGATCTTGGACGATGTTGCGCAGCATCTCAAAATGGACCGCGAGGACTTGCGAAATTGCTGTTCGAGAAATAGCTTACGAGTCTGCGATCCAAGCGCTGAGTGATGGCGTTTCTCCGTTTACCCGATTAGCAAAAATTCCCCAACTTGTGGTAGAATTGGAAGCCGAACGCACATGAAACTCTCCTTCTATGGCGCCGCGCGCACGACCACCGGCTCGATGCACCTCGTCGAGACGAATTCGCAGCGGATCCTGCTCGATTGTGGGCTTTATCAAGGTCACCGCGACGAAGCGTTCGCGCGTAATTCCCATCTGCCGTTTGATCCCAAGACGATCAATACCGCGTTCCTCTCGCACGCGCACATCGATCATTCCGGCAATCTGCCGACGCTGATCAAGAACGGCTTTGCCGGCGAGGTGAATTGCACGACCGCGACGCGCGACCTCGCCACCCTGATGTTGCGCGACAGTGCGCGCATCCAGCAGCAGGACGCGCAGTACCTCAACCAGAAAAAATCACGGCGGGGCATGCCCCCCATTGCGCCGCTGTACACGACCGAGGACGCCGAGCGCGCCCTGCCGCATCTGGTCGGTCGCGCGTACCGGCAGTGGTCCGATCTTGCCGGCGGCGCGCGTGTGATGATGCTGGACGCCGGGCACATCCTCGGATCCGCGATTACTGTTTTTGAATTCAACGCGTCGGGGCGCTCCGTCCGGCTCGGATTCAGCGGCGACCTTGGGCGACCCGGGACGCTGCTCTTGCGCGATCCGGAAATCGTCCGTAACCTCGATTACCTGATTGTCGAAAGCACCTACGGCGACCGCGAGCACGGCGCGCTGAAAGACAGCGAGGACGAGTTGGCGCGCATCGTCAGCAAGACGATTGCGCGCGGCGGTAAGGTCATCATCCCGGCGTTCGCGGTCGAACGCACGCAAGAAGTGGTCTACACGCTGCACTTGAAGCACGAGGCGGGGCAGGTACCGATCACTCCCACCTTTGTCGACTCGCCGCTGGCGATCAATGCGACGGATGTCTTCCGCCTCCACGCCGAATGTCTGCGCGAAGAACTGCGCGACCATTTGCTTTCGCACGATGATCCATTCGGCTTTGGCGGCTTGAAGTACACCCGCACGGTCGACGAATCCAAAGCGATCAACCTGCTGCGCGATGCGTGCGTGATCATTTCTGCCAACGGCATGTGCGAAGCCGGTCGTATCCTGCATCACCTCAAGAACAATATCGAGGACGCGCGCAACACGCTGCTGTTCGTCGGCTATCAAGCCGAGAATACGCTGGGGCGCCGCCTGCTCGATGGCGCGAAAAAAGTGAAAATCTTTGGCGATGAATTCGCCGTCCGCGCGGAGATTCAAACGGCGAACGGCTTTAGCGCCCATGCCGACCGCACTGAATTGTTGAACTGGGTGTCCAGCGTGAAAGAGAATCTAAAAGGTGTGTTCGTGGTTCACGGCGAGGAGCACTCCGCGCTGTCGTTTGCCGAGGCGTTGCGGACGATGGGTGGATTCACGGTGACGGTGCCGGAACCCAGCCAAACCATCGAACTGTAAGGAGTCTATGACGATGAACTTTGAAGAAGCCGAAGCCAAATTCCGGGACCTGCAAGCGCGCGTGCAGCGCGGCGAAGCGGTCAGCCGCGCCGAGTACGAAGACCAGGTCAGTCAGCTCGCGGTTCAGGATCGTAATGGCGTGTTATGGGAGATCAATCCGCGCACCGGCAAGTGGATGTACTTTGACGGCGCCGAGTGGGTCTCCGGTATGCCGCCGGGACACGACACGTCCGCGGTGATTCCGATGCCGGGCAAGTCCATGCCTCCGCCCGGCGCTGCCCAACCCGCCGCCGCGAGCGCCCCGCCGATGAGCGGGTCTTCCGCGCCGCCGCCAATGGCAGCGATGCCGCCGCCCCCGCGGCCCGTCGCACCGCCAGTCCCGCCACGTCCGGTGACCCAGCCCAGCGCCAACGCGGCAACCGCGCCCGCCAAGAGTTCGCCGGAGGCGCTCAAGCCGTACGTGCGACCGCAGGATAAAGCCGTGACGGCGGCGACGGCTCCCGCCGGCGGTCCGCCCGGCGGCGGCGGAGCGCGCTCATCGCCGCTGGGAATGTTCGGACCGAATCGTGAATGGGTTCCGCTTGCGATTGGCGCGGTGGTGCTTTTGCTCTGCGCGGTCTTGCTGATCGTCGGATCGCAAATCATCTTGCCGAATCTGAAACTGGGTTCGCAAGCGACACCCACCAAAACGCTCGCGCCCGCGCTGCCGGCGACGCCGATCCCCACCCGCGTCGCGCTCCCCACTCTGCCGGCGCCCACCGCGACGCCCGCGCCCGTGCTCGCCAAAGTGATCGAAGCGCGGGTGAACGTTCGCAACGGACCGACGACCAAGAACAAGATCATCAGTTCGCTAAAGCGGAACGAACAGATCACGCTCGTCGGTCGCGACAGCGACAACACGTGGTACCAGGTCAATCTTGCCGGTTCGACCGAACCGGGCTGGGTCTTCGCCGCCACGCTGCAGATCACCGGCGGCGATCCGAACACGCTGCCGCTCGCGGGTCCCACGCCCACGCCAACCAAAACCAGCGCGGCTCCGCCAGCGCCCAAAGCCACCGCGACCCTCGCGCCGCTCGGTACGCTGCCAACGCCCACTACCAAGCCGTACCCGTAGAATAACCGAGGGGCGATCCACCGGTCGCTCCTCTAATCTTTTCAGGAGGAAATTTCGTTGCAAGCGATTGAGGAACAGATCGTTCTCTTTCTACAAAGTCTTTTTCAGACGATGGGTTGGCCCGGCGTCGTCATCGCCATGGCGATTGAATCGGCGTGCATCCCGCTGCCCAGCGAAGTGACGATGCCGCTCGCCGGCTGGATGTTGGTGCAGGCGCAAGGGTTGACGCAGACCTTCCTGCTGGTCGCGGCGTTTTGGGGCGCGGTAGGCAATACGATTGGATCGGTCATCACGTATTGGATCGGCGCGCGCGGCGGACGTCCGCTGCTCGAAAAGTACGGCAAGTACATCCTCATTTCAAAGCACGATATGGACCTGGCGGACCGCTGGTTCGCGCGCTGGGGCGAGGCGACCGCGTTCTTCTCGCGGATGCTGCCGGTCGTGCGCACGTTCATCTCCTTGCCGGCGGGCATCGCGCGGATGAACTTTGCGCGCTTCACCGTCCTCACGTTCGCCGGCTCGTTCATCTGGAGCGGGCTGCTCGCGTGGGCGGGCTTTGCTTTCGGCGAGCACTGGCGCGAGGTGCGCGACGCGATGCGCCCGTTCGACCTTCCGATCATCATCGTCGCGCTCCTTCTGTTCGCGCTGTACGTCTATCGCCATCTGAAACGCGCACGCGCAGAAAACGAAATGACGACGGCGCCGGAGAGCAAGCCATAGCCGCCCGAGTCCGACTCAGCGGCAAAGGATAGTTCAACGAAAAACGCGGGACAGCGATAACTTCGCTGCCCCGCGTTGCGTTTTGCGAGATTCGTTTTACGCGATGCCGTTCTGTTTCTTGTACGCGGCGATCTGGTCGCGGATGGTTTGGCGGTCCGTCAACGCGGCTTGCACCGGCGTCGCTAAATCCTTTTCCCAGTGATCGACCAGCGTGGCGACATCGCTCAGCGTCTTTTTCAGCGGCTCCAAGACGTTCTTTGCGATGGGATCGATCAGGTTCGCCTTCACCGCCGGGTCGCCGCGGGTCGGGAAAAAGTTCTCGCGCAGCGGCGCGAGAAGTTGGTTCGTCAGCGTGTCGATCACGGTCGGGATCGCGCGGATCAAATCGATCAGTGAGTTCACTGCGCGGCGGATGTCGTCACCGATGCCGAACGGAATCTTGGCGAGCAGCGCGTTGAAAAAGCCGCCGATAGATTCCGCGAGCGGCGTTGCTGTGCCCAGCACGGCGACGACGATGCCTTCCGCCGCGTGGAATTTTTCCGCGAGGTCGCCGAGCGCCTGTCCCGCCGCGTTCGCCGCCGCGCCGAGCGCGTCGAGCGTTGCCTGGAAATTCTTCAGCGCGGTTTCTGCCACGGCGACCCCATCGCGCAGCAGGGTGACTCCGCCTTTCACCGCGTCCAGCGCGCCGCGCACGATGTTCATGCCGGCGGCGAGAATGGCATCCAGTCCGACGCGTTCCAACTGCTCGTACAGCGCGACGAGCGCGCGCAGTTTGACCAGTTCGAGTTCGTACTGCGCGGTCGTCGCCGCGCTGCCGATTGCCGCGCCGCCCAGCCCGCTGACGACGAGCGCCGCGCCGCCAGCGGCGGCGGTGGTGATCACTTGTCGCCGCGTCAGCCCGATGCTTTTTTCCGCGACAGCGCTATCGGGGTCAGAGTTGGATGTTGTCATCGTTTCACTCCTTCGCAAGACTGGGAGAAGCGTAGCATAATTGGCGCGGCGCGTCAATCAACCAGCACGAGTATTACATCATTCACGTTCGTGTGCGTGGGACCGGTGATGACCAAGTCGTCGAGCGGCTGGAAGAAATGGTACGCATCGTTGTTCGATAAAAACGCGCGCGCGTCCATCCCGCGCGCCGCCGCGCGCGCCAGGGTTGTCCCGTCCGCCAGCGCGCCGGCGGCGTCGGTCGGTCCGTCGCTGCCGTCGGTGCCGCCGCTGAGCATCACGACGCGTGCCATTCCCGCAAGCTCCAGCGCCGCCGCGAGCGCGAGTTCCTGATTGCGCCCACCCTTGCCGCTGCCGCGCACCGTCACGGTCGTCTCGCCGCCGGCAATCACGCACGCCGGTCGCGCAACCGGCTGATCGGAGCCCGCGATCTCTTTTGCAATCGCTGCCAAGACTTGCGCGACCTCGCGCGCCTCGCCTTGCAGATACGAGGTGAGCAACACGGAATTGAAACCGCGCGCGTTTGCCGCGCGCCGCGCCGCGGCGCACGCAATCGCGTTGTCGGCGATGACGACGTTTTGCACGCGCGCGAAGATGGGATCGTCCGCCTTTGGCGTTTCGGCGATTGCGGCGCGCGCGCCGCGCTCGATGTGCTGAAGCACGCTCGCGGGTATGCTCGCGCGCACGCCGCGGCGTTCGATCACGGCGAGCGCGTCGGCAAAGGTGGTCGAGTCGGGCGCAGTGGGTCCGGACGCAATCGTGTCGAGCGGCGAGCCGATCACGTCGGACAAGATCAGCGAAACGATCGGCGCGCCGCCGGCGTGCCGCGCGAGTTGCCCGCCTTTGACCTGCGAGAGATGCTTGCGCAGCGCGTTCATCTCGTTGATCGTCGCGCCCGAAAGCAGCAGCGCTTGCGTCGCCGCGCGCAGGTCGTCGAGCGACACGCCCGCCGCCGGCAATTCGAGCAGCGCCGAGCCGCCGCCGGAGATCAGGCAAAGCACCAAATCCTCCGCGCGCGCCGCGCGTAGGACGCCGAGGATCGCTTCAGTTGCGCGCAGACTGTTCGCATCGGGCAGCGGATGCCCGGCTTGGTAGAGTTCGATCTTTTGCAGCGCCTGCGTGTGCGCGTACTTGACGCTCACCGCGCCGCGGGCGATTCGGTCGCCGCAGATTTCTTCGATGGCTTGCGCCATCGCCGCGCTCGCTTTGCCAAAGCCGATGACGAACACGCGTCCGCGCGTCAGCGCGTACGTGCGCGCGCCAACGCGCAGTCTGTTGCCTTCGCGCTGGACCGCGCGGCGGATAGCGGCGCGCGGGTCAGCCGCCTCCAGCGCGGCGCGGAAAATATCCAAGGCGGATTCACGGAGGTTCATTTTTTGGGGCAACTCAGCCAATCCTTGCGAAGGGTGTAAAGGGGATTGTCAACGCGGTAAGATTTCTGGGCAACGGTGATTTTCTACGGAAGGGGTCTTCGAGCTTTCGCAAGCCAGAGCCGTTACCATTTTTTCAAGACGCTTTCGTACACACGCTCGATTTCCTGCCCCGCGCGTTCCCACGAAAACAAATTTTGCGCGCGCTCGCGCAGCGCGCCGCCGATCTCCCGCGCGCGCGCCGCGTCCGCGAGCAGCGCGCAGATTTGATCGGCGAACGCGTCCGGGTTACCCAGCGGCGCATAGACGCCGAACCCGCCCAGGTACTCGCGCATGACCGGAATGTCGAACGCGACGACCGGCAATCCCATCGCCATGTAGTTCAGGACCTTGCCGGCGGCTTCGGTCGCGCTCATCTTCGGCTCGACCGCCACGTCGCCCAAGGCAAGCCACAGCGGCACGTCCTCGTACGGAATGCGGCCCGGAAAACTCGCGCGCTCGGCGATGCCCAACTCGCGCGCCAGTGTTTGGTAGCGTTCGATGTTCGGGAATCCAATGACGACGAAATGCGCGTCCACGCCGCGCTCAAGCACACGCTGCGCCGCGCGCAGCAGCACGCTCGCGCCGCGGTACTCGTCGAGCAAGCCGATATAAATGACGGCGCGGCGTTCGCGCGGGATGTTCAGCCGCGCGCGCAGCGCATCCACGCTCTGCGCCGCCGCCGCATTTTCCACCGGCAGAAAAGTGTCCGCGTGCACGCAATCGTGCAGCACCGTCACTCGATCCGCGGCAACGTGAAAATCGTTCACCAGAAGATGCGCGGCGTTTTGCGAGCTCGTGAGAATGTGATGCGGCAGGCAATCGATCTGCCGTTCCAGGGCGCGCGCCGGTTTGAAGAGGACGCCGTCCGCGGAGATGAAGCGATGGTCGACCATCTCGCTGGTGAGACTGCCCTGAAAATCGAACACGAGCGGGACGCGGAACACGCGGCTGAGCACGCCGCCGATGAGCGCGCCTTCGTGCAAGTGCGCGTGGAGGAGGTGCGGGCGGAACGCGCGCACGGCTTGAAATGATTTTAACGCGAGGAGAAGATCGATCACGAGTTTCGAACGTGACGGACCCACCTCGCGCCGCGCGCGAAAAGGGACCGGCAGCGTGCGCTCGATATCAAAGCCCGGCAAGTCGCGCCCGAGGGGGTACGTCACGATCTTGACGCGGTGCCCGCGCGCCTGAAGGATGCGTGCTTCCTCGCGAATGCGGACGTGCGCGCCGTAATCGAGAAAAAACGAGGTGGGGGCGATCATCAAGACGCGGTACGGCATAGGAGGCGAGATGCAATCAGAATGAAGGCGAGGCACTGCCTCGCCTTTGCGCTTACGTTTTCTTTTTCGGCGCACGATCAGCCAGTCCGCCGATGAACAAATGGGCTGGGTTGAACTGGGTGGCTTGCCAATCGACCGCCCGGTCTTGATCTTGCGCTTTGCCGCTCAACCAGCGCGCGCGCTCGACGGCGAGGGAATCCACCAGCGCCTCAATCGCCGCGGCATCTTCGCGCTCGAGCATTCCACGCAGCGTTTGCATTTCTTCCGCGAAGGCGTCGATCCAGCGTATCAAGTCCGCGCGGTGCGCCAGGAATTGTTCGCGCGCGGCGGGGCCGTCTTGCGGCGCGCTGCCGGTCGCCGCGCGAAAATCTGCGCCGGCGAGTTTGCACATTTCGCGCCAGCCGCGGCTGCGCACAGTTGCGGACAGCAGCGCGGCGGCGAGCAGCGCCGGCAGATGCGCCACGCCGGTCATCAAGCCGTCGTGTTCCGCGGCGTCGATAAAGTATGGCGTCGCGCCCAGCATCGCCGCGAACGACGCGACCGTGTCCACGGCTTGCGCGGCAGCAGTCTTGGACGGGACGATGCAGTACGCCGCGCCTTTGAAGAGATCGGCGTCCGCCGCCTCGATCCCGGTTTCGGTTCCGACGCGATCGAGCGGGATCACCGGATCGCCGCCGACGAACTGCACGCCGTCCGGCAACTCGCTCGCCCACGCCAACACCGGCGCTTTGGTCGTCGCGGTATCGCTGACGATGACGCCGGGCGCAAGATGCGGCTTGAGCGCGGCGAGCGTATCCTTGATGCCATCGAGCGGCAGCGCGAGGAAGATCATCCCGGCGCCGTCGCATGCGTCGATCAAATTCCATTTGGTCGCGTCGACCGCGCCGCGTTTCTGGGCACGCGCCGCGACGCCGGTGTTCTTATCGTGCCCGATTATTTCGATATCGAGTTTCGATTTCTTGAGCGCCAGCCCCATCGATCCGCCGATGAGACCCAGCCCGACGATCGTCACGCGCGATTTGGGCATATCATTCCTCAGTAACCAGTGATCAGTGAACAGTCATCAGCAAGGGCGGACGGTCCACCGATCACTGGTTACTATTCACTGGCGCTATCGCCACGAACCCGGCGTCATGTTCTCCAGCGTGGATTTGTCGGTCAGCAATTGGACGTTGCCGCCGTTCTTGTCCATGATGTAGATGTCCAGCCGTCCGCCGCGTGAAGACGAGAATGCGATCCAGTTGCCGTCTGGCGACCAGGTCGGCGACCAATTGTTGGCGGTGTTCGTCAACTTTTTCGCGCCGGTGCCATCGGCGCTCATCACCATGATCTGGTAACTGCCATCCGCTTGCTTGGAGTAGTAGGCGAACTCCTTGCCGTCCGGGCTCCACGACGGTGAGCCGTTCTCGCGCTTGTCGTTCGTCAACTGAAGGGGACCGCCGCCGTCTGAATTCAAGCGCCAGATTTCGTACGACCCGGTGTAGTTCGAAACGAAGAGCAGCCACGTTTTGCCCCACGCCACGCCGCGGAAACTCTCCGGCTTGTCCGTGCGCGCGGGAAACGACCATCCTCGACCGCCGCCGGCGGCATTGGTGGTGTAGATTACCTGGGTTCCAAAGCTGTTGTCCATTCCGATGTAAGCGACCGTGCTGCTGTCCGGCGACCACGAAGGGCTGGAGATGCCCTGATGGCTGTCCAGGTTCAGGTTGTCGCTGCCATTGCCCAAGGTGACGCGCAAAATATTTTGCGCGCCGGAGGGACCATAGACGTACGCGGCGCGCCCCGAGCCATCGGGCGCCCATGCGAAGGACGGGGCATTGGTATGTTGCGCTTCATCGAATGGCGCGAGTCCGATGTTCTTAAAGTCAGAGACGATGTGCGAATCCGCAATCACGTTGCGGAGGACGAACGCGTTCTGTCCAACGTCGAATGACACAAAGCCGATCGCGCCCTGGGCGGGCGGCGCCGCTTTGGTAGGTGTCGCGGCTACCGCGACTTTCGTCGGCGCGGCGGCGCCGGGTGTCGCGGTTGCCGGCGGCGCGACCGCCACCACGGGCAGCGAATCGATCGTACCGGTTGTCGTCACAAACGCGCTCGCAACCCACGCCGGATGCGCGACATCCGGGAAGGCGACCTGGTACCATTTGGCATCTTCATTTTTGCCGAGGATCACGGCGCTCGTGTCCTTGGGCATCTTGCCGGCGAGCGCGAACTGCGTGCCCGGTCCCTGCCGCACGTTCACCACCTGCTTCGTGGTCGCTTGCGGCGGCACAGGCGTCGGGGTAGGCGGCAGCGGCGTCGGCGGAACCGGCGTCGGCGTGGGCGGCAGTGTGGCGGTCGGCGGAACGGTTGGCGATACCGCCGAGGTGGGCTTGGCGGTCGGCGTGGCGGTTGCGCTCGCGCCGCACGCGCTCAATGCCAAGACCAACGCGATCAGCGCGATGACGAACCAAGTGTTGCGCAAATTCATTTTGAACCTCCTGGGTTTGATGCGCACGCCGTTGTGCGAAAATTGCTAGATGCCAATGAGTAATTGGGTCACTGTGTCGACGGGTTGATAAATGATGACGCCGAGTACGCTGCCGCCGAGAAAGACGAGGGCGAAAAGCAAGAACAGTCCCCATTGGCGCGTTTGTTCAAATTGGTCTGCCAACTGGGGCGGCAGTAATCCAAGCAGAATCGTGAAACCGTCCAGCGGAAAGATCGGAAGCAGATTGAAAAAGCTCAGGATCAAATTAAAGTAAACGATCCCTTGCAGTAAAGACAGGAGGGTCAACCCGGCTTGGGGCGTTTGCGCCGAGAAGAAACCGCTGCCGGCGGTGAGCCAGAGAACCACGAGTCGGGTCGGGATGGCGAAGAGGACTGCCAGGATCACGTTGGAGAGCGGTCCTGCCGCGGAGACGATCGCGGGACCGGTGCGGGGACCGGCGCGCAGCGCGTACGGATTGTATTGCACCGGCTTGCCCCAGCCGAACCCGGCGATGACGAACATCAGCGAGCCCATCACGTCGAGGTGCGCCAGCGGCGCGAGCGTGAGGCGTCCCTGTTGGCGCGGCAGATTGTCGCCGAGCCAGGTCGCCGCCGCCGCGTGCGAAAATTCGTGGACGCTGATGCCGAGCACCAGCGCGATCGCCAGCGCGACGATACTGACGATCACTTCATTCGTTATCGGTCCTCTGAGAAGTTGAAGCAGCAAACTTTCCTCCGTCCTGCGCGAACATTTTCCATTATACCATAAAACAAGGAAATGTCGAAGCATTCCGAAATTCATCGGCATGGTAAAAAGGTACTAAGGAAAAGAAATCCCTCTCGACCGCGAGAGGGATGGATGGTCTGGTGGTATGGTAGAGACGTTGCATGCAACGTCTCTACTGTGCCGTAAATCGGATCGCGATTCGATCTACGACATCAATTCCTTCACCGCGCGCCGCGTCAACACGACCGCCATCTCGCTGCGATATTCCACGCTGCCGCGAAAATTTGTCCTGAGCGTAGCCGAAGGATCGCCGCGCGGCGACAATCCGTCCACGGCCGCGCGGGCGGCGTGCTCGATCTGCGCGTCGTGCAGCGCGTGACCTTCCAACGCTTGTTCTGCCGCGTGGGTGCGCAGCGCGGTTTCCGCGACGCCGCCAAGCGCGATGCGCACGTCGCGTGCAGCGTTCTTGTCGATGCGCGCGGCAGCGCACACGCTGACGATGGGCTTGTCGCTCGGCGTGCGCGCGACCGTCTGCAATGACGCGCGCGACGCCGTGATCGGCAAAATGATTTCGGTGAGGAGCGCCATCATGAGCAAGTGTTCGCGCATCGCCAGAAAATCAGCCAGCGCGACCCGGCGTGAATCTTTGCGGACGACCGTTGCCTGCGCGTCGAGCGCGAGCAGCGTGACCGCGAGGATGCCGTCCGGTTCCGTGATGAGCGTGCCGGCGACCGTGCCTTGATTTCGCAGCACGCTCGCCGCGCTGCGATGCGCGGCTTGCGCGATCACGCCGTTCGCCACCGCGCGCAGGATCGGCGAATCCGCAAGTTCCGCGAGCGTCGTTGTCGCGCCAATGGCGATCGCGCCGCCGGATTCGCGGATGTACGACAAGCGCAGCGCGCTGAGATCGACGACCGCGGTCACATCGCGCCGCTCGCCCGCAATCAATTCTGTCCCGCCGGCAAGCGCGACGGTTCCCGGCTGCTGCAAAAGTTTCAGCGCGTCGAGCAGGGAAGTGGGCTTGAAGATTTCACGAAGATTCAGCATCGGATGCTCCAGTTCGAGATTCCAAAATCGATTTCTAATGCAACATTGA
>JBBIJS010000078.1:0-11523 GCA_037445855.1 Chloroflexota bacterium
GAAACAGCACGCGCAGGTCATCATCGACCTGCGCGTTTTCCTATTCTGCCGCGCCTGGCGTCGCACGCGATTCAGAGATCGATCACAGCCAGCACGCGCCCCTCCTCCGGCGTGGGGATGAAGCGAAAGCCGAGGTCTTCGCACAAGGCGCGCATCACCAGATGGTCCGCCGAGATTGTGGCGATGACGCGGTGGACTTGTTCGTCTCTGCCGATTTGCAGCAGGCGCTGGATCATCTCGCGTCCCAAGCCGCGTCCCTGGAAGCGGTCGTTGATCAGGATGGTGAATTGCGCGTCCTCGGTTCCATGGACTTTGTCCAAGCGCGCTATCGCCATAATGCAGCGTTCGCCGTTTTGCGGATCGTCCCCCTCGGCGACCAGCGCGATCTCGCGGTCGTAATCGATGAAGCAGATGCGAGAGAGCCGCTCGTGCGCGACGCGCTCGCCCAACATCATTGGATGCAGGTAACGCAGATAGACGCTGCGGTCGGAGAGCGTCTCGTGGAACCGAGTCATCAGCGGCTCATCCTCCGGGCGAATCGGACGAATGAGCACGCGGCTGCCATCCTTCGCCGTCCAGGGTTGCACGTAGCGCGTGGGATACGGACGGATCGCGAGGCGGGGCAGTTGTTCGCGGGTGACGCTTTGATCGTGCACGACGACGCGCGCGTCGAGCGCGAGCAGACCCTCACCCCGCCCCTCTCCCGCGGAGCGGGAGAGGGAGCTTGCCAGCAGCGGATTGATGTCGATTTCGGTGATCCACCGCTGTTCGACGACGAGCTGGCTGAAGCGCACCATGAGTTGCTCCAGCGCGGCAAGATCGACCGGCGCGCGTCCGCGCACGCCCTTGAGCGCCTGATAAATCTTCGTCCGCTCCATCATTCGCCGCGCCAGCGTCGTGTTGAGCGGCGGCAGCGCGAGCGCGCGGTCTTTGAAGACCTCGACCAACTGTCCGCCTAAGCCAAACAGGAGAACCGGACCGAATTGCGGATCGATGCTGCTGCCGATGATGAGTTCGTACCCGTCGAGTTTGATCATCGGCTGAACGGTGACGCCGAGAAAATCCGGGGAACCTTGCGAAGGTTGCTTCACCTTCGCAAGGTTATCGGAAATCGCGCGAAACGCGCGGCGCACCTGCTCGGCGTCCGCCAGATTCAACGCGACGCCGCCGACATCGGTCTTGTGCGTGATCGTCTCCGAATAGAGTTTGAGGACGACCGGATAGCCGATTTCGCCGGCGGTCTGGACCGCCGCGTCTTCGCTCACCGCAACGCGCGTCTCGACCGTGGGGATGCCATACGCGGCGAGCAACTGCTTGGACTCGAATTCGGTGAGGATCGTGCGTCCCGCCGCGCGCACCGCCGCGATGATTTGCTCCCCGCGCGAGCGCGCGGCAGTCGTTTCGGATTCGGCGGGCAAGATCGGCGTCTCGTACAACCCGCGCAGATTGTCGCTGTAGCGCCACATATAGTTGAACATCCGCGCGCCTTCGTCCGGGTAGCCGAAGGTTGGTATGTTCACGCGGTTGAGAATCGCTTCGCCGGCGGCGACGTCCTGCCCGCCCATCCAGCTCGCCAGCACCGGCTTGCCGGTACTGTGCGCGAACAGTTTTAGTTTTTCCGCCGTCTCGGTCGGGTCGGTCATGGCTTGCGGCGTCAGGATCACGAGCAGTCCGTCGCTGTTCGTGTCTTTCGCGGTAATCTCCAGCGCCTGCGCGTAACGCTCCGGACTCGCATCGCCCAGGATGTCGATCGGATTACTGTGGCTCCACTGCGGCGGCAGGAGCGCGTTCAGCGCGCGTGTCGTCTCCGACGAAATCTCCGCCAGCTCGCCGTTGTTCATGATGAGCGCGTCGGTGGCGATGACGCCGGGACCGCCGGCGTTCGTCAGGATCGTCAGACGCGGACCCTGCGGACGCGGCTGTTTGGCGAGCACTTCCGCCATGTGGAACAGATCGGCGATGCTGTTGACGCGCAGGACGCCGCTGCGGCGGAATGCGGCTTCCAGAACTTCATCGCTGCCGGTGAGCGAGCCGGTATGCGATGCCGCGGCGCGCGCCGCGCCTTCCGTGCGCCCGGGCTTGATGACGATGATCGGTTTGACGAGCGCGACCTCGCGCGCGGCGGAGAGGAATGCTCGCGCGTCGCCAATCGTTTCCATGTAGATGACGATGCTGGTGGTGCGCGGGTCGTCGCCGAGGTAGTTGATCAGGTCGCCCCAGCCGATGTCGAGCATCGAGCCAATCGAGACGAACGCGCTGAACCCAACATTCTCGCGGAAACTCCAGTCCAGGATCGCGGTCGCGAGCGCGCCCGACTGCGTGATGAAACCGACGTTGCCGGGGCGCGCCATCGCGGCGGCGAACGTCGCGTTCAGTCCGGTCAAGGAATTCATCACGCCGAGGCAGTTGGGTCCGATGATGCGCACGCCCGGCGTGCCGCGGCGTGCGTGTTCCATAATTTGGCGCTCGAGTTCTGCGCCCGGCGCGCCCGTTTCCTTAAAGCCCGCTGATATGATGATCGCGCCTTTGACGCCGGCTTGCACGCACTCGCCGATAATGTCCGGCACCGTCGGCGCGGGCGTCACGATGACCGCGAGATCGACGCGCTCCGGCACCGCGGCGATGCTGGGATACGCTTTGATGCCGAGCACGCCGGCGCGCTTGGGATTGACCGGGAACACCGTGCCGCCAAACGGATTGCTGATGAGGTTCCACAGGAGCGTGCGTCCGACGCTGCCGGGATTTTCGGTCGCGCCGATGAGCGCGACGTTCTTCGGCGCAAAGATCGCGTCGAGCGCGCGCGGCGCGTAGTGATAAATGTCGTGGGCGGGTTCAAAAACGGGTACGCTGGGTTTGTCCATTGGAAATCTCCTTGCGACTCGATTATATTCTCGGTTGGAGATTCGCGCAAAAAAGACCTGACCGGTTTTCGCCGCAGGCGAACCGGTCAGGTCTCTAATTTTCACAGCTCGAAACTACGGTGAGACCGTCAGACTATCGACAATGGTTTGTCCAATATCCTTGTATTGGTCAAAGTCGTCTACCCGCACGTTGAACTGGACGATATAGTACATGCTGCCCGCCGGGATCAGGCGGATGTACGTGTGAACGCGGCCGCCTAAAGCCGCGGAGGTGTGTTCCAACTCGGCGCTCATGCTGTTATCGGCATTGGTTTTCTTGGCGATGATCTTCGCGTCGGTGAAAACATTCGTAAGAATGCGATCAAACGCGTCCGGCACGTTCGACGTTCCAAGGTTGCCATACGTCACGTTTGCCGACGCGGTTTTGCTCGGCGAGATAAAGACGACGGTTCGCGAACTGGCTTCCTGATCCTGCGCATCCCAATCGCTGGGATACTGCACGCTGAAGGACGCGCCGCTCCCGTTGTATGTCGAATAATCGACTGGGGAGACATTCGTTTCTGGCGTCGGAGTGTTTAGGCGTGCGGGTTGATTGGCGCGCTGCGTGGGAACGGAAGTCGTCGCGGCGGTTTGTGCTTTCGATCCAAGCAACAAGTACGCGCCGCTCACAACAATGATCGAGCACACGCAAAGAATTAGACAACCGACCAAGCCGCCGATGATGAAATACGGCGTTCGACTGCGTTTGGATGGAACCGAACTGGTGGACATATCGCCTCCTTATGGCGCCGAACGGGAATAGAATTTTGGTCTCGCGATAGCGGGGAGTATAGCACAGTGATCTTTGTGTGAATAGAGGGATAGACTGAAGGATGCGTTGCCGGGTGTGCGTCACATTTTTGGATACTGATTCGACGCAGATCGAATTTGCCATACGTTGCCGCGATTTCAATCGCCCGCAGCGAGTCACCCAAGTTTGAAGCACCCCCCTTGCTTTTCGTCAACTTGCCGATGCCAATGATGTATGATATATTTCAAGCGCAGGATTTTCTTGCACCCGTAGAAGGAGGAACGCTTATGAACCGACGCTCCTTTCAGTCGTTGCTGCTCCTGATGCTCATCGCCGGTCTCGGCACGCTCGCTTGCGATGTCAGTACGCTGACCTCGCTGGCGCTGGGCGGCGCGAGCAAGCCACAGGTGACGATCCAACTGCCGATCTCGGGCGCCGCCTACCACGAAGGCGACGTTGTAACCGTCCAGTCGTCTTCCACCGATAAGAGCGGCATCGTGCGCGTGGAATTGTTGGTCGATGGCGCGGTCGTCCGCACCGACGCGCCGCCGCTGGTCCAAGGGCAGACCTCATTCCCCCTCATCCAAACTTGGAATGCCACCCTGGGCAATCATACCCTCAGCGTGCGCGCGTATAACGCCGCCGGCGCGGCAAGCGATCCCGCGCTCGTCGCCATCACCGTCACGCCCGGCGTTGCGGCGTTGGCTTCGCCCACGGCGGACGCCGGACTGCCGCCGCTCGGCGGTACGCCGATCAATCCCGCGATCTTGTTGACACCCACTCTGCCGCCGACCGGCGCGGAGGCAACGCCGACCAAGCGCCCGCCGACCAAAGTCCCGCCGACGGCGACGATCGCTGCGCCGCCCGGCGTGTGGGGCGTTTCCGTGCGTGTCGATCCACCCGCGCCCAAGCGCGGACAGAATGTGACCTTCTTCGTCACCTTCCTGAATTCCACTGGCTCTTCTCAAGGATTCCGCTGGCGAGTCCGCATCTTCTACCCGGATAATCTCAAAAATTCTTTTGGCGATACCTCGCCGCGCAACGATACAATTCCGGTGGGCACGACTGAATTGCCGTCCGATAACGGTTGGGCGGTCCGCGGTCCCGGCGATTGCATCCAGTTCCTGGCGCGCGTCTATTCGGTCGACCCGTCCAGCAAGCAAGAGACCGAGTTTCTGAAACCCGACCAGAGCGGCGGACCCGCGGCATCGTTCCAGGTTTGTCCGTAGCGTAGAAATCTGATGACTGAAGAAACCATCGACCTGCGTGACGCGCTCGACCGGTTGATTCGCCGGTGGAAATTTGTCGTCGCGATGCCCATCCTCGCCGCGTTCGCCGCCGCGCTTGTCAGCATGGCGATCAAGCCGACGTACGAGGCGACCGCGGTCATCGCGCTGTCGCCCGCGACACTTTCGATTCCGACGACCAGCCAAGCGCCGCCGTACTATCTGATGGTCGATTCGCCGCAGCATCTGCCTGCCGCATATTCGCCGACGTACTATCTCGCTCTGCTCGGCGGCAAGGATGTCGTCGCGCAAGCCGCGCCGCAGGCAGCAGTGGCGCTGGCGTCGAACGGCAGCGACAAATCGTTGATCGAAGTGACCGCGCGCGGCGACGACCCGAACAAGGTGCAGGCGACGGCGAACACGTACGCGCAAGCTGGCGCGGCGCGCATCCAGCTGGCGTTGCTGCCGAGCGGCAACGACGTCGCCGCGGCGCAGCAGAAACTCGACGCGGCGGATCAGGCGCTGGTCAAGTTTTCAAAGGACAATGGTTTCGGCGAGTACGACCTCAGCCAACTCCGCACGGCGACGTTCGCTTCGACCGACAAGCAGTTGGAGTTGAGCCGCCTGCTGCGCGATCGCGATGTCGCCGAGCCGGTCTATCTCGATCTGGCGCGCGGGCTGGAGCGCGCGCAGATTCTCGCGACGACCGCGTACAGCCCCACGGTGATCGCCGCGCCCGCGCCGGGCGCGCCGGTCTCGCCGAAACTGACGCAGAACATTCTGGTTGGCGCGGTGTTGGGGTTGCTGCTCGGCGTCCTCGGCGCGTTCGTGTTGGAATTCTTCGCGCGCCGCGGGCGAGAGAATTGAACGGACTGTCATTCTGAATGTCTGGACGTTTGCAACTCTTTCTAATGCTTGCCGCGTTGGTCATCGTCGCGGCACTCTCCCCCTCGATTGCCGGCGCGTGGTTCGTCAATCAAGCCAACGTCGCGCTCGCGTCCGCCTCCGCGCTCCCACAAGATTCGTCAGCGCGCTCGTCCGATCTGACCGCGGCGGGGAATGTTCTGAACTCCGCGCGCGGTTTCTCGTACAGCAGCCGCGCGCTGCTCGCTCAAACGCGCATTCTGTTCGCGCGCGGCGACGCGGCGGGCGCGGCGCGGACTTTCGATCAAGCCGAGGCGTCCTTGCGCGCAGATCCGATCGCGCGGTTCGTGTGGGCGGACGCCGCGCGTCAGTCCGATCAAGCGACACTCGCCATCGACCACTGGCGCGCCGCCGGCGCGTACACCTATTTCTCACAGCAGATGCACCGCGCCGCGGACAGTCATCAATGGCAAACGGCGGAAGCGGATGCGCGCGTCGCGGTTGGCATCGATCCGAACAGCAGCGATGCGCACTTGCTCTTGGGCGAGGCGCTGTCGCAGCAGGACATCAACGATCCGACTGCGTTAACCGAACTCGACCGCGCGCGGGAGTTGACGCGCGATCCGGAAGTGCTATCGACGATCATTTCGCGTCAGGGCGAGATTCTGGCGAGCCAGGGCAAGCTCCAGCCAGCCATCGACTATTTCAACCAAGCGCGCGCGGTTGCGCCGATCGACGCGCGTCCACGGACGGACTATGCGTTGACGCTGCTGAGACTCCAGCCCGCTCCGCGCGATCAGGCGGTCGCGCTGCTCAACCAGGTCGTCGGCGATTCGCCGTGGTACTCCGCGGCGTATATCGCGCTGGCAAATATTTCCGAGACGGGTAGCGACCCGAAAGGCGCGGAGGAGTGGCTGCAAAAAGGGCTGACGCGGAACGCAGACAATCCCGATCTCCTTTTCGCGCTGGGTCAGTTCTACGCGCGCCAGCAGCATTTCGATCAAGCGAGATCGACGCTCGTGCTGGCGCTCAAGTATGAGACGCGCGCGGACAATTTAGAAGCGATTGCGGCTGCGTTGGCAGGATTCAAGTGACAGTGACACGAATTGCGCTTGCCCCAACCGGGGAATCGACCGCTGCCGCGCGTGAGCGCGCGGTCCTGATCGCGTTTGCGGTCGCGGCGCTTGCGCTAGGCGCGTTTGCCGTAGTTGGGTCGGCGCAATGGCTCGCGCTGGCGATGCTCGCGCTCACTATTCTCATTGTGGCGCTGCTGCTGCCTTTGCCGTGGCTGGGACTGCTGCTTGCCGGGCTGCTCCCCTTTCAATTTTATTTTGAGATTCCTGGCACGGCGATCACACTCCGCGTCGCGGTGTTGTTGGTGTTCGCCGCCGCGCTGCGCGTTCTAATCGAGCGCGTCGTCAGAAAGGATTTGACGCGCTGGCACGCGTGGATGGCGCCCGCCGCGCTTTTCCTGATCGTCGCGCTCGTTGCCGCGTTCGGCGCGGCGAGCCGGTATCTCGCGCTCAAGGGCATCTACGACTGGCTCATCATCTTCGCGGCGGCGTTCGTCGTCGGCGCGGCGGTGCGCGCGCCGCAAACGAGCGATCGACTCGTCCGCGTTCTCATTGCGGGCGGCGTCGTGCAGGCAGCGCTGGGGTTGTTCGAGTCCGCGGTCGGCTTGGATGCCATCCTCGCGATTCTCCGCTTACCGGTAAGCACATTATTCTTTCAGCCGAATCTGCTGCAGGAACGATTAGCCGATACCTCGTTCAACTGGGTCGTCTTCGACCGCGCCGCGCCGTTTGGCACGTTCATCAACGGAATCGATTACGCGATCTATCTCGCCGCGATCCTGGGCTTGGCGCTGGCGCTGCTTTTGGCTGAACGCGGCGCGACGCCGCGAGCCGACGCAGCGAAGCAAACTTGGCGCCGGGTGAACCGGACAACCGTCCTCTTCGGGGGCGTGCTGCTGATGAGCGCGGCGCTGCTGTTGACGTTCAAAGGATCAGGGCTGATCGCGATTGCCGGCGCGGCGGTGATCGTTGGCTTGTTCTCTCTGCGCCGCCTCTCGCCCAGAATGTTGGCGCTTGGATTGATCGCCTTGCTCTGTGCGATTCTGCTCGCGCTGCCGTTCACCGATTTGATCGCGCAGCGCGCCGCGTTCTTGGTTCAGCGCGAACAAGGCGCGACCGGCACCGCTGGCCGTTTGGAGATCTGGGCGAGTCTGCTCCAGGATTTCGCTCAGCGACCGCTCTTCGGCTATGGGCTGAATGCTGCGGCGGTGCTGACCGAGCCGACGCGCACGCTGAACCGCGGCGCGTTCGCTTTCAATTTTCCTTCCGCGGAAAGCGGATATGTTGCCGCGCTGGTGGAGACGGGAATCGCCGGCTTTGCCGCGTTGATGGCGCTCTTCGCGGCGACGCTGGCGCGCGCGGTGCGCGCCGCGCGCGCGAACGCGTTGGGGCTCGGCGCGCTGGCGGCGCTGGTCGCGTTGGGGCTGGGGAATCTGACCGTTGCCGGTTTCACGACCGATCAAAACGGGATGCTGCTCGGCATGTTGATCGGAATTGTTTTTGCGGCGCCGCGCGTGGCGCGCGCGTAAAATGGAAACGCCCCGCGTCGACGAGTCTGCGGTCAAGCACGCGCTGCCGATGGGGCGCGTCGTCTCGTTTGCGACGATCACCGCGCTGGGCTTTTTGCTCGGGCAGGTCAGCGGGATCGTGCGCGAGATGGTCGTGAGCGCGCAGTTCGGTTTGTCCGCCGAGATCGACGCGTACAAGCTCGCCTATCTCGTGCCAACGATCATCAACAACATCGTCGCCGGCAGCGCGATCACCGCGGCGATCATGCCGACGTTCGCGCGTTATCTCATCGCCGGCAAGCGAGACGAATTTTGGTACGCCGCCAGCGTAATCACGAATATCGTTTTGATCGTCACCGGCGCGCTGACGATTCTAGGAATGTTGTTTGCCGCGCCGATCATTTCAGTCTTCGGCGGAGGACTGGCGCTTTCAACCCAATCGCTTGCCGCGGCGCTGCTCGTCATCATGATGCCGACGCTGGCGCTGGGCGCGCTGCTGAATATGCTGTTGGCGGCGCTCAATTCACTCGACCGCTTTATCGGGCGCGCGCTGATTTTTATCGCGCTGAATGGCGGCATCATCGTCACGGTGATTCTGTTCGCGCCGCGGATCGGCATCTATTCCGTCGCGTTGGGATTTACGCTCGGCGTGTTGTTGCAGGTTTTGGCGCAGACCTTTGAGTTGAGACGAGAGCGCGTGCAGTACACGTTCAAGCTCGATTGGCATCACCCCGCGCTGCGTCAGGTCGGCGCGGTCTTTCTGCCGATCACTGCGCTCGCGCTGGTGAGTCAGGTCAACAGCGCGGTGGACACGGCGATGGCGGCGGCGCTGCCAACCGGCAGCATCGGCGCGTTGTCGTATGCGAACACCATCCTCGGCGCGTTCTACTCGCTCGGAATAAGTTTCGGGATCGCGGTTTTTCCATCGCTCAGCCGGATGGCGGCGACGAATGATCTGGCAAGCACCGCGCGCGCGCTCAGAACGTCGCTGCGCTTGCTCATTTTCATTCTAGCGCCATTCACGTTGCTGCTGATCGCGTTTGCGAATCCTGTAGTGGGCGTCCTACTGGGACGCGGCCGCTTCGATGCGAACGCGGTGCAGCTGACCGCGGCGGCGCTGACGATGTACGCGATTGGCTTGGTGGCGATTGCCGTCCTGAGCGTTTTGCAGCCGGCGTTCTACGCGCTCTCGGATGGACGGACGCCGCTGGTGATCGGTACGCTCGTCATCGCCGCGCACGTCGCGCTGAACATCCTGCTCATTCCGTGGCTGGCGCACGCCGGCATTGCGCTCTCGGCATCGCTCACGTCGATCGTGGGAGTGGGTGTGCTCATTCTGCTTTTCGCGCGGCGGGTGCCGGGGCTTGGTCTGACGAATCTGATTGCTTTCTTGATTCGTTGTTTTGTTTTCGGCGCAGTAAGCACCGTGCCGGTCTTTTGGTGGTTCTCGTCACTGCATCTCGGTCTTGAATCGCTGACCGCGCGACTGATCGGCGTGGGCTTTGCCGCGCTGGGCGGATTGATCTATCTGCTTTTGGCGATCGTGACGCGCACGCCGGAAAGCGAGATGCTCTGGCAAACCGCGCGCGGATTCTTGAAACTGGACGGAAGACGAAAGACGGATGACGGTGTGCGATGAAGCGTCCTCCGCCCTCCGTCGTCGGTCGGTTGTCACTGCCATGAATATTTGCATGTTCTCGCGCATCATGCCCGCGCACACGCCTGGCGGAATGCAGGATCACGTTCAGACCTTGAGCGCCGGATTGGCGCGCAAGGGTCACGCGCTCACGGTGATCACCAGCGCGCTCGCCGATGGCAGAGAATTCGAAATCATCGACGGCGTCAAGATTTATTTCCTGAAGGGCACGCCGCCGGGACGAAACACGAACGCCTATTGGTTTGGCGCGGCGCGCCAGTTCGAAGAATTACATTTGGCATCTGCTTTCGATATTCTGCACAGTCAGAGCGTCGGCGCGTACGGCGTCTACAAGCGTAAACTAAATCGCACGTATCGCTTGCCGCTCATCACTTCTTTTCACGGCACGCACCTGGACGTGCTGACGACGAGCTGGCATACCGATGTCGCGCTGACGAATCCGTTGGGTGTGGCGCGTTTTATCGCGCTGACGCTAAACTTGATTTTTCGATATGCGTATCGCGACGTGTGGTTCGCGCGCGGCGCGGATATTCTGATCGCCACGAGCGATGCGGACGTGGGCAAGTACACGTCGCTGTACGGCGTGCCGGCGTCGCGGATTCGCAAAGTGTACAATGGAATCGATACCGATCTGTTTGCGCCGCGCGCTGCCGGCGTGGCAGACCTGCGCGCCGCGCTGAATCTTGGCGCGAATGAAAAGGTCATTCTCGCGCTCGCGCGGCTGGAGAAAGACAAGGGTGTGCAGAACGCGATCGCCCTAATGCCGCGCGTGCTTGAGCGGATCGATGCAACGCTCGTCGTCGTAGGCGATGGCGCGTATCGTCCCGCGCTCGAAGCGCTCGCGCGCGCGAAAGGCGTCGCGGAGCGCGTGCGCTTCGTCGGCGCGCAGCCGCTCGCCGCGTGCGCGCGGTACTTTAATCTCTGCGATATCTTTGTTGATCCGACACTGCGCACCGACGGCTACGACTTGACGATTGCGGAAGCAATGGCGTGCGCCAAGCCGGTCGTCGTGTCCGACGTCGGCGCAAATTCGACGTTGATCGACGCGGCGACGCAGCGGGACGGCATCCTCATTCCGCGCGGCGATAACGCTGCGTTGCTGCGCGAGACCTTGCGCGTGCTCCGCGACGAACCGCTCGCGCGATCGATGGGCGCATTGGCGCGCGAGAAAATTGCCGCGCGATTCAGTCTCGGCGCGATGGTGGACGGGATGGAGCGGGTGTATGAACACAGTGCGGCACAGTTCAAGGCGTGAGAAACTTCGGAGAGCCATTGAATAGGAAAACATTGCTTCTGGTCGGGCTGGGTTTGGTGTTGCGCCTGTTCTTCATTTTCCCCGGTCCGCTAGAGTCGAAGATCGGAGCGCTCACGAATCAAGCCGACTTGCGCAACTATTATTGGCCCGCGCAAACCGCGCTTGCCGGCGCGAATCCGTATGTGCTTTGGTCGAGCGGCGCGTCCGGCGTATTCCGCGCGGATATGGAACCACTGGAGCTGCTGGTCTACACGGCAACCGTCGCGGTCTGGAACGATATGCGCGCGAT
>JBBIJS010000079.1:0-11507 GCA_037445855.1 Chloroflexota bacterium
GGTTTTGCAGTTGCACGATTCATCGTTTGGTGCTAAACTACGTCCGCAAGTCTTCCAAGCGAGGTTTTCTATTTCGTGTCAGCACGTTCAGTCTATTTGCGCCGACGCCGGCAGCAGAACAAATCCACGCGCGGAGGTCCCCTCCTCGCGCGGCTCACTTTGGGCAGTCTGGCGATTATCGTTGGGCTGTTTATCATGGTCGTCGGCGTCGCCACGGTTTCCGCAGTCGCGGTTTACAACTATTACGCGCAAGACCTCCCCGCCCCCGGCGAGATCGTCAAGCAAACCGATCAGCAGTTCAAGACGACCCGCATCTACGACCGCACCGGCACGGTGCTGCTGTACGAGATCTTCGATCCGCAAGGCGGGAACCGCACCGTCGTTCCACTCGATCAAATCCCCTTGAATCTGAAGAACGCCACCGTCGCGCTGGAAGACCGGAATTTTTGGACCAACCCCGGCTTCGACTGGTACGCGATTGTGCGCGCGGCGTATACGACGATCCGGGGCGAACAGGTTCAGGGCGCCAGCACGATCACCCAGCAACTGGTCAAGAATGTCCTGATTCCTCAATCCGAGCGCACGCTGCGCGACCCGTCCAGCCTCGCGACGTACAATCGCAAAATAAAAGAGATCATCCTCTCCAATGAAATCGCGCGCCGCTACGACAAGAAGCAAATCCTCGAATGGTATCTGAACGATAACTACTACGGCAATCTCGCCTACGGCGTGGACGCCGCCGCGCAGGCATACTTTGGCAAGCACGTGCAGGACCTCGACCTCGCGGAATGCGCGACGCTCGCCGCGATCCCGCAATACCCCGCGCTGAATCCCATCGACGATCCGCAGCAGGCGCTCACGCGCCGCAACATCGTGCTCGATCAGATGTTTTTGCAGGGATACATCACCGAAGCGGAAACGATCGCCGCGAAGAACGAAAAGATGCGGGTCACGCCCAAGCAGTTCGACATCAAAGCGCCGCATTTCGTTTTCTATATTCGCCGGATGTTGGAAGATCTGTACGGTCCCGAGGTCGTTTATCGCGGCGGACTGAACATTATCACCTCGCTCGATTACAACGTTCAGCAAGTTGCGGAACAATCCGCGCGCGACCAAATCGCGAAACTGCAAGCGGACAAACGCAACGTCAGCAACGCCTCGGTCGTCGTCATCCAGCCCAGCACCGGCGAGATCGTCGCGATGGTCGGCTCGGTGGATTATTTCAACCGCGACATCGATGGTCAGGTTAACGTCGCGCTCGCGCCGCGGCAGCCGGGCTCATCGTTCAAAATTTTCAATTACCTGACCGCGTTCTCGCAGGGCTATACCGCCGCGTCCGTCTTGATGGACGTACGCACGGTGTTCGACGATCCGGGCAATCCGCCGTACGTGCCGGAGAACTACGATCGCAAATATCACGGTCCCGTGCGGCTACGCACGGCGCTCGCCTCGTCTTTCAATATCCCCGCCGTCAAATTGATCAGTCTCGTCGGCACGAAGAACGTAGTGAACACCGCGCATCGCATGGGCATCAACACGCTCAATCAGGAAAGTTACGGACTGGCGCTGACCCTCGGGGGCGGCGAGACGACGCTGCTCGATATGACCTACGCCAACAGCGTGCTGGCAAACCAGGGCGTAATGGCAGGCGTGCCGGTCGATCCGCAACAGCGCAAGCCCGGCTTTCGCGAGATCGACCCGGTGGGAATCCTAAAAATCACTGACGCGAACAACAAGGTGCTGTACGAATTCAAGCAGCCCGCGACACAGCGCATCGTCACGCCGCAGCTCTCGTACCTGATGAGCGACATTCTGTCCGACAACGCCGCACGCACGCCGGGTTTTGGATCCAACAGCGTCTTGAAATTGTCGCGCCCCGCCGCGGTCAAGACCGGCACGACCTCGGACTGGAAAGACAATTGGACGATCGGCTACACACCAGATTACGCGGTCGGCGTGTGGGTGGGCAACGCGGATAATTCCGAGATGGAGCACATCAGCGGCGTCAGCGGCGCCGGTCCCATCTGGCACGACGTGATGGAAAAAATCCATCAGACGCTCCCAGTGCATCCCTTCGTCGATCCCGGCGGAATGACGCGCGTGGAAGTGTGCGCAACGAGCGGACTGTTGCCGACGCCGTACTGCCCGGAGCGCGTCAAGGAACTTTTCATCGCCGGGACGGAGCCGAAGGCATTCGATAATATCTGGCAATCGTTCCGCATCAACAAGCGCTCCGGCAAATTGGCAACCGCCTGCACGCCGCCGGATTTGGTCGACGAAAAAGTTTTCCCCATCTATCCGCCCGAAGCGGCGGACTGGGTGCGCGAGACGAACGTGCCGCAGCCGCCGACGGAATATGATTCGTCCAACTCGTGCACACCGCAGGGAGGCGACGTCGCGATCAGCAGCCCCGCCGCGTACTCGAACGTGCGCGGCAGCGTGACGGTCGTCGGCAATGCCAAGATCACTGGGCTGACCACTTTTCGCCTCGCGTACGGCAAGGGCATCGACCCGACGCAGTGGACGCAGATCGGCGGCGACCGCCACGACAGCGTCGACAATGGCGCGCTGGGCAACTGGGATGTCTCTGGGCTGGATGGACTGTTCACGCTCCAACTCACTGCCATCGATCGAAACGGCACGCCGCAGCAAGCCGCGATCCAAGTCATCGTCGATAATCAACCGCCGGTCGTGACGATCATTCATCCGAACAACGGCGATATTTACACCCCCGAGAAAGACGAGTGGGTTTCCATCGGCGTGGACGCGGTGGATAACGCGGCAATGGGGCGCGTCGAGTTCTACGTGGACGGCGCGTACATCGGCGCAAGCACCGTCGCGCCGTTCAACAAAAAATGGACGATCCGAATGTCGGACGCGCTGACCAAGACGCTGACCGCCAGCGCGGCGGTGACTCCGACGAACCCGATTACGCTCACGCGGGCGATCTCCAATCCGGACGGGACGTCGGCGACCGAGCAACTCGTCGGTCCGGTCGCGAAGGTGACGACGCCCAACCCGGCGGTGACCGCCGTGTTCACGACCGGTATGGTGATCGTTTCGAACACCGTGACGCTGCCCAATGTCGCCGGCTTTGTCGAATCGCACATCATCAAAGTCATCGCGTACGACGCGGCGGGCAATTCAACTGAAAGCGCGCCGATCACGATTTTCATTCAGCATGATGTGAAACAGAAGAAGTGATCGGTATCCTGTGAACAGTAATCAGTGGTTAGAATGTCTGAGACTGATTACTGGTGACTGGCTACTCTTCAGCGTACCACCCTCGCGGTGACGAGTGCCGCGAGGCAACATAAACCCATCATTCTCAGAGGAGGAGAAATGTCTCGACGCACCATTGCTTTGCTGGTAGCAGTTTCTGTCGTGGCGGTTCTGCTCGCCGCGTGCGGCGGCGGCGCCAGCAGCGGCGGCAGCAGCGCCGCGCCGCTCACCCTGACCGTCACTACCACCGAGTTCAAGTTCGACCCGGCGGTTATCAACGCGACGCCAGGGCAGACGATCAATCTGACGGTCAAGAACATCGGCAGCGTTCAGCATACGTTCGTGCTGGCAAACGCAAATGTCAAAATTACCGTCGACCCCGGCAAATCGGTGACGCAAACGTTTACTGCGCCAGCCGCCGCCGGCACGTTCGCCTATGAATGTGACATCGCCGGGCACAAAGAAGCCGGCATGGTCGGACAGTTGATCGTCAAGTAGCAATCAAGCGTAGGGGATGGGAGTATGGGAGTGAGCACTCCTGTCCTCTCACACTCCCATACCCAGACAGACAAAATGTACATTCTCATCACGAACGATGACGGCGTCGATGCGCCCGGGCTACTCGCGCTGAAGCAGGCGCTGCGCGTCCTGGGCGAGGTGGTCGTCGTCGCGCCGGATCGCAACTGGAGCGCGTCCGGGCATACCAAGACCCTGCACAAGCCGCTACGCGTCGAAAAGCGAGCGCTGCGCGATGGTTCGCCGGCGTATACGACCGACGGCGCGCCGACCGATTGCGTCGCGCTGGTGATGCTCGGCTTGCTGCCGGAGCAACCGGCGCTCGTCGTCAGCGGCATCAACCCCGGCGCCAACCTCGCACACGACCTCACGTATTCTGGCACGGTCGCCGCCGCGATGGAAGGCGCGATCAACAACATTCCCTCCATCGCCGTCTCGATCAACGCCGAAAACCGGGACAAGATTGATTTCGCGCCCGCGGCGGAATTCGCCGTCCGCCTCGCGCGGCGGATGTTGTCGAACGGCGGTTTGCCGCCGGATACTTTTTTGAATGTCAACATTCCCGCGCTGCCGCTCGAGCAGATCCGCGGCGTGCGCATCACGCGGCTCGGCAAACGCATTTATCGAGATGAATTGGTCGAACGGCAAGACCCGAACGGCCGCAATTATTATTGGATCGGCGGCGAGCCGCCCAGCGGCGTGACCGAAGAAGTAGGCACTGACGTGTGGGCGGTCGCACAACATTTTGTATCGATCACGCCGGTGCATATGGATATGACGAGCCACGCGCTGATCGATCATCTGAGAACCTGGGAAGAAGATACCATACCTCGATTCACAAAGAGGTGATATAATGGAAGCAGAGTCAGCCCTGCTCCGCGCTCGCCTGACTCATTGGCGCGGGAATTGATCGTGGGTTCAAATTCGTTTTCGCGCCAATGACCATCACCCAAAGGAGGGAAACCCGATGGTTCAAACACTCGACCCCGCGCTCAAGACGCGCGGACAAAATGCCGTACCGCCGGCGGCGCGTCACACGCAGTGGGCTTTTTTCAAAGGCGAATTTGTGCCCATCGACGACGCCAAGGTCAGCATCATGTCCCAGGTCGTCAACTACGGCATCGGCGCGTTCGGCGGAATCCGCGGCTACTGGAATGAAGACAAGCAGCAGCTCTATGTTTTCCGGCTGAGCGATCACATTCGCCGGTTCCTCACCGCCTGCAAACTGTTCAACGCCACGCTGCCGTACTCGGCTGAAGATCTCAAGCGCATCATCGTTGACCTCGTGCGCCGCGAAGGGTACCGCGAGGACGCCTACATTCGCCCGCTGCTCTACAACGCGACGGAGGATATTACGCCGCGCCTCTACGACGCCGATTTTGATTTCGCCGCGTTCTCGCGCGCGCAAGGGAACTATATCCGGCTTTCCGTGCGCGCCTGCACGTCCACGTGGCGGCGGCTGGACGATAACACCATTCCGTCGCGCGGCAAACTGACGGGCGGCTATGTCAATTCGGCGTTCGCAAAAAGCGAAGCGCATTGGAACGGGTACGATGAAGCGATCGTGCTGAACCAGGATGGGCATGTCGCGGAAGGCAGCGCGATGAATCTCTTTATCGTCCGCGACGGAAGATTACGGACGCCCTCTGTCAACGACAATATCCTGGAAGGCATCACGCGCAACTCCATCATCCAGCTCGCGCATGAAGAGCTGGATATCCAAGTGGAGGAGCGCTCGATCGATCGTTCCGAACTCTACATCGCCGACGAGGTACTTTTCTGCGGCACCGGCGCGCAGGTCGCCGCGGTGGTTGAGATCGATCACCGTCCCATCGGCAGCGGAAAGATGGGACCGATCACGCAGCGGCTTCAGGAAACCTATTTTGGCATTGTGCGCGGCAAGAATCCCAAGTACATGGACTGGCTGACCCCAGTCTATTAAACACGTCTGGCGAATTCGCAAGACCTGCCGAGGGCGCGTCCCCGGCAGGTCTTGCCGCGATGCCGACAATCTTACCGGTCTTCCGAATGAATTCAACGCCTGCCAATATCCTGCCACCCGAATCGCCCGAAACGCTGAAACCAAAGCGCCCCGCGGAAATCGCGGCGCAACCCGACGGCATCCTCACGCTCTTGGCGCGTGATCGCACGCTGCTCGTCCTCGTCGCGCTCGCGCTGGTCATCAACCTCGCGCTGTTCGCCTACCTCGCGATTCGTTTCGACGCGCTGCCCGACCTGCTCCCGCTGCATTTCGATGTGCTGGGACAGCCCGACCGCATCGAAGCCAAGACAAGTATCTTCGGACTGCCCGTCATCGGGCTGATTGTGTTTTTCCTCAACGCCGCCTTCGGCGCGCTGGTGCATCGACCTCAACGCGCGGCGGCGCTGCTGCTTGCCGCGGCGGGGCTGCTGGTTCAAGTGCTGATGTGGAGCGCGACGCTCAGCATCATCGGCGGACTCGTTTAGGATTTCCGCGTGTCCCTCACCGGCATTCTCCTCGGACTGCTCCTCAGCGCGATCATCGCCGCTCTGGCATATGGGCGCGGCTCGCTGACGCCCAGCGGCGCGGCGGGCGCGCTGATCGTCGGTACTGTGATCTTCGCGACGGGCGGCTGGGTGTGGGGCTTGCTGCTCGTCGCGTTTTTTGTGACCTCGTCGGCGCTGTCGCATTACAAAGAGCGCGCCAAAGAGCCGCTCGCCGAGAAATTCCAAAAGGGACACCGGCGCGATCTCGCGCAAGTGCTGGCAAACGGCGGCTGGGGCGCGCTGCTGGCGCTGGCGTTTGGATTCTATCCGCACCCGGCTTGGTTCATTGCGTATGCCGGCGCGATGGCGACCGTGAACGCGGACACGTGGGCAACCGAGTTGGGCGTTTTGAGCAAGACCGCGCCGCGACTCGTCACCACCGGGCGCATCGTCGCGGTCGGCACGAGCGGCGGCGTGACGCCGCTTGGCACGCTCGTCGCGCTAGGCGGCGCGTTGTTGATCGGCGCGCTGGCGTTTTCGCTTATTCTCGCCGACGCATTTCTTCATCCTTCCTCCTTCCTCGTTTCCCCGGGGCTCCTCGTTCCGCTGATCGCTGCCTCTGGCTTACTCGGCTCGCTGTGCGATTCGCTCCTCGGCGCGACCGTGCAGGCAATCTATTTCTGCGATCACGACCAGCGGGAAACGGAATCGCGCGTCCATCGCTGTGGGCGCGCGACGCGCCTGCTCCGCGGCTGGCGCTGGCTCGACAACGATGGCGTGAATTTTCTAGCGAGCGTAGTCGGGAGCGGCATCGCCGTGATTGGATACTGGGTGGTTAGGGGTTCGGGGGTTGGGTGGTTTTGACATTGAATGAGAGACAAGGTAGAATCACTCACGCGGAGAAGATAAGTGCATTGGTATCAAGCGAGAGGTGAGCGATGAAGTTGTCGAGAAGGTCGCGTATTCGTCCCAGTACCAAGACGCGCGTGGCATCATGATTTTCCGGTACGACAACGCCGCGCACCGACCGACGCTTGCCGTGTTGGCGCATAAACACGATTTATCCGGCGTGAAACCAACTGAGACACCGAACCGGGAGCAGGCGCTGGCAGAACTCGTAGAGAAGCAGCCCTGGATTTAGCATCATCCCATGCTCCACATCGTCTCAACTCCCATCGGCAACCCGGACGATATCACGCTGCGCGCGTTGCGCGCCCTGCGCGAAGCGAACGCGATCGTCTGCGAAGAGCGGCGCGCCGGCGCGCGGCTCTTGCGCCAGTACCAAATCGAAAATGAACTGGTCGATCTGAACGAGCACACGGAACGCGCACAGATTCCCGAACTCATCGCGCGCCTCCAGCGCGGCGAAACGCTTGCGCTGATTTCCGATCACGGCACGCCGCTCCTCGCCGATCCGGGGGCGCGCTTGGTCGAACGGGCGCTCGCGGAAAATATTCCGATCACCGCCGCGCCCGGCGCATCCAGTCTACTGGCGGCGCTCGTCGTCAGCGGCTTGCCGATCGAGCGCTTTCGCTTCGTCGGATTGCTGCCGGCGAAGACGGCAGCGCGCCGCGCCGCGTTGGCGCGACTCAAGCATGAACGCGAGACCTGGGTCGTGCTCGATGCGCCGTACCGGTTGACCGCGCTGCTCGCCGATCTGCGCGGCGCTGTCGGCGCG
Organism: Chloroflexota bacterium; assembly: GCA_037445855.1. Lineage (GTDB taxonomy): Bacteria > Chloroflexota > Anaerolineae > UBA4142 > UBA4142 > DAIDTM01. The sequence continues at coordinate 7,883 of JBBIJS010000079.1, forward strand.
ACGCGTCCGCTCGTCGTCGCGTGCGAGTTGAGCATGCCGAGTGAACAGATCGTCCGCGGCACGGCAGCGCAAGTCGTCGATCACTTTCAGAAAAATCCATTCAAAGGCGAATTCGTCATCATCGTCGCAGGAAAGGCAAACTCATGAAAGCCGTGATTCTGCTCGCGGGGCTGGGCACGCGCTTGCGCCCCCACACGTACTCCAAACCTAAACCACTCGTCCAGGTCGCGGGCAAACCCGTGCTGGGTCACATCCTGGACGGGCTGGACGGTCTGAAGATCGACGAAACGATCTTTATCGTTGGCTACCTCGGCGAACAGATCGAAAAGTACGTTGCCGAACATTATCCCAAGATGCGCGCGCGTTACGTGGAACAGGACGAGATGAAGGGACAGGCGCACGCGATCTGGTTGGCAAGGGAGTTCATCGATCAAGAGGTCCTGATCATTTTCGGCGATACGATCTGGGAAGCAGATTTCGCCCGGCTTGCCGCCGTGAAAGGCGACGGCTTGATTTACACAAAGCAAGTGTCCGACCCGCGGCGGTTCGGCGTCGCGCTGTTGAAAGATGGTTTGGTCACACGCTTTGTCGAAAAGCCGGCAACACTGGTCTCGAACCTGGCGGTCGTCGGCGTGTACTATTTCCGCAGTTGGCAGCGGCTGCTGAAGGCAATCGAGCTGGTGATCGACCGCAACATCCAAACCAAGGGCGAGTATTTTTTGGCGGACGCGATGCAGTTGATGCTTGAAGATGGGGCAACGCTCGAAGCGGAAACGATTCCGGTCTGGGAGGATTGCGGGACCGTGCCAGCGATTCTGCAAACAAATCGTAATCTGCTGATGAAGCAAGGCAGCCACGCGCGGAGACTCGAAGGTTCCGTCGTCCTGCCGCCGGTGTACATCAGCGATAGCGCGCGCATCACCAACTCCATCATCGGACCCAACGTTTCGATATCCGAAGACGCAACGGTGGAGAATTCCATCGTACGCGACAGCATTATCAGCGAAGGCGCCTACATCGAAAACCGGGTGCTGGAAGGGTCACTGATCGGCAAAGACGCGCGCGTGCGCGGTACTTTCCAGCGCATGAACGTCGGGGATTCGTCCGAGATCGATTCGGGCGGAACCACCAATGGACACTAAACAGGAGCATCCGCGATGATCTCGCAACGCGTTCGAATCGTGCCGCCCTCCGGCATTCGCCGCTTTTTCGATATTGCCGCGACAATGAAGGACGTCATCTCGCTTAGCATCGGCGAGCCGGACTTTGTCACGCCGGACCAAATTCGGCAAGCCGGCATCGCTTCCATCGAGCGCGGCGAGACCAAGTACACTTCCAACTCCGGCACGGTGGAGTTGCGAAACGCGCTCGCGGATCACCTCGCCGCGCGGTATCACGTCCGCTACGATCCCGAAAAGGAATTGCTCGTCACCGTCGGTGTGTCCGAAGCGCTGCACTGCGCGATGCTCGCGACGATCGATCCGGGCGATGAGGTGATCGTGCCGGAGCCGTCGTTCGTCGCGTACAAACCGAGCGTCGTCTTTGCGGGCGGCACACCGGTCGTCGTCGACACGCGCGTCGAGGACAACTTCCAGGTCGCGGCGGAAGCCATCGAGCGCGCGGTCACGCCGCGCACCAAAGGCATCCTCCTCGGCTATCCGAACAATCCCACCGGCGCGGTCATGTCGCGCGAAAACTTGCTGCAGGTCGCGCGCGTCGCAGAAAAGCGCAACCTGCTCGTCTTCTCGGACGAAATCTATGACCGATTGGTTTACGGCGTCGAGCACGTCTGTTTTGCGGGGCTGCCCGGTATGCGCGAGCGAACAATCTTGCTCGGCGGGTTCTCGAAGGATTACGCGATGACCGGCTGGCGCGTCGGCTACGTCGCGGCGAATCCGGAAATCTCCGCGGCGATCCGCAAGGTGCATCAGTACATCATCATGTCCGCGCCGACGATGGGACAAGCCGGCGCGCTGGAAGGGCTGCTGCGCGCGGAGCCCGCGGTGCAAGATATGGTGCGGCAGTACGACCAGCGGCGGCAGGTGATCGTCGCCGGCTTGAACCAAATCGGCTTGCCGACCTTCGAGCCGCGCGGCGCGTTCTACGCGTTCCCGGACATTCGCCCCACCGGGCTATCGTCCGAACAGTTCTGCGAAAAGATGCTGAACGACGAGCACGTCGCGGTCATTCCCGGCTCCGCGTTCGGCGCGAGCGGCGAAGGGTTCGTGCGCGCGTGTTACGCCGCGAGCATGGCGAACATCGAGGAAGCGTTGACGCGGATCGAGCGCTTTGTAAAGAAGCAAAAGTGAAACTCGTCATCTTCGTCCTCTACGGATGAGCCAGAGCGCGCGCGCCTCCTCGAAAGTTCCCAGCACCCTCGCGTACTATTACGCCTTTATCATCCTTGGGCTGATCACCGGCGTTTTTGGTCCCACGCTGGCGGCGCTCGCTCGCCACATCCAGGCGAATCTGAGCGAAATCAGCATCATCTTCGCCGCGCGGTCTTTCGGCTATCTCATCGGCTCGTTTGTCTCCGGCAGACTGTTTGATCGCGTCAGAGGACATCCACTCCTCGTCGGAGCGCTGCTCGCGACCGCACTCGCGTTCACGTGGATCCCACTTATTCCCACGCTCGGACTGCTCATTGCCCTCGTGCTCCTCCTCGGAATCGCGGAAGGCGGCATCGATGTCGGCGGCAACAGTCTGCTGATGTGGATGCACGACGCAGGCTCGAGTCCGTTTCTGAACGGGCTGCACTTTTTCTTTGGCGTCGGCGCGTTTCTCTCCCCGATTGTCGTCGCGCAAGTAGTCATCTCGACGGGCGATATTACATTTGCCTATTGGCTGCTCGCGCTCGTCACGCTGCCGGCTGCCGCGTGGCTCATCCGCTTGCCCAGTCCGTCACCGCGGAACCATTCGGCGAAAAACATTCCCGCGCGCGTCAGTCCGCTGCTGGTAGCATCGATCGCACTGTTCTTCTTCCTCTACGTCGGCGCGGAAGTCGGCTACGGCAATTGGATTTTCACTTATGCCACGCAGTTGAACTTGAGCGATGCCACAAGCGCCGCGCTGCTGACCTCGGGCTTCTGGGGCGCGTTCACACTCGGACGACTGATCGGCGTGCCGCTGTCCGCGCGGTTTGATCCGAAAATAATCCTCGTTGTCGATTTGATCGGCGCGATGGCAAGCGTCTGCGGCGTCCTGGCATTTTCGCATTCCATCGCCGCGCTCTGGCTGGGAACGATTGGCGCCGGGCTGTTCATGGCGTCAATCTTTCCGACGATGCTCGCGCTTGCCGGTCGAACGATGGCGATCACGGGCGAAGTCACCGGCTGGTTTCTCATTGGCGCGGGCGGCGGCGGGATGTTTCTGCCGTGGTTGATCGGACAACTCTTCGAGCCGGTGGGCGCAATCATCACGCCATTCCTGGTGCTCGCGAACCTCGCCGCCACATTCGTCGTGCTTGGAATCGTCCTCGCGCGCAAGAGCCAAAGTCGAATCACGCTCAGCGAGTGATTCGCACAACAGAAACGAAGAACGGCGGGCATTGCGCCCGCCGTTCTTCGTTTCATCCGCGTCCTATCGCTTACGCCCAGCCGCGCAGCCGCATGGCTTCCGCGACGCG
>JBBIJS010000080.1:0-11430 GCA_037445855.1 Chloroflexota bacterium
ACAATCAGGGATACCCGATCGAGATTGAGGTCCTATTCTTCCGAATCACCGGCGACAAGGAATACTTGAACGACGCTGGCAAGACTGCGGCGTTGGCGATGGACTATTGGACAAAGGATCGGCTTTGGCAGGACGCGCCCGCGTTCAACGCGATATTTTTCCGGAACCTGCTGGCGCTGGACCAGGTCGCGCCCAATCCGTTTTATCGCCAAGCGCTGGATAGTTATTTGGAAGAGGTTTGGACGCGCGGGCGCGATCCAAAGACCGGTCTCTTCGACCAAGGAAGCATCGGTCATTACGGACAAGCTGGCAATTACCTAGATCAGGCAGCACTGGTTCAGTTGTACGCATTGAGCCAATGGCCGACCCAGGCACTGGATCTGGTCCATTGATGGCTACCATTTTGACTTGGTCGGATCGCAAAAAAGTGGAGAGGGCGTCATTCCTAATCCGGGCAACGAAGGTCATCCGGATTGGACGATACCGCAACTCAAAGACGGCATTGATAAACAACGCTGGCTGTAAACATATCAGCCCGAGTTGATATGCAACACATCCGTATTCCAAGCGATTATGCCGATGGCGTTCTTCCAAATTCCGGCGGTTACGACAAGATGGCGCGCGCGTGGGAACCGGCGACCCGCGCGGTAGAACTATCAGAATCTATTGGAGCAACAGTGGGATGCGCGGGAAATTCGTCGAAGGTTGCAAACCCCCATTGACTGGGTCGCGCCGATTCTGGTAGAATGGCGTCACATCACACCGCGAAAGGTCAACGCCATTGCCAAAACCAGTCATCTTCGCCATCGACGACGAGCCCGTCGTGCTCAACGCGGTCGAACGCGATCTGCGCCAAAAGTACGGGCGCGACTATCGCATCCTGAAATCCGAATCCGGCGCGGCGGCGCTCGATGCGCTGAAGCAATTGCAGCAGCGCGATGAGACCGCCGCGCTCTTCGTCGTCGATCAACGGATGCCGGAGATGACCGGCGTCCAGTTTCTGGACGCGGCGCGTAAACTCTTCCCCGAAGCGAAAAAGGTCTTGTTGACGGCGTACGCGGATACGGAAGCGGCGATCTCGTCGATCAACCGCGTGGGACTCGACTATTATCTGATGAAGCCGTGGGACCCGCCGCAGGAGCATCTGTATCCCGTCCTCGACGAATTGCTCGACGATTGGCAGCGGCATGCGGAGGTTCCATACGACGGCATCCGCGTCGCCGGCGCGCTGTGGTCGCCGCAAGCGCACACGATCAAGGAATTTCTGACGCGCCATCAAATCCCCTACCGCTGGCTCGACGTCGACGCCGATGCGCAAGCGCGCGGTTTGGTCGAATCGCACAACCAGGGCGCGCTCAAACTGCCAACGGTGTTTTTCCCGGACGGCGCAGTCTTGGTCGAGCCGACGATTCAGCAGATCGCTGACAAAGCCGGCTTGCCGACGCACGCGGCGCTGCCATTCTACGATCTCATCATCATCGGCGCGGGACCGGCGGGACTTTCCGCCGCCGTCTACGCCAGCAGCGATGGCATCAAGTGTCTCTTGATCGAACAGAACGCGCCGGGCGGTCAAGCCGGCAGCAGTCCCAAGATCGAAAACTATCTCGGTTTTCCCACCGGCATCTCCGGCGGCGATCTCACGCATCGCGCGATCACGCAGGCGCGGCGGATGGGCGCGGAAATCGTGACCGCCCAACCGGCGACGCGCGTCCGCGCGCAAGACCAGTATCGCGTCGTGACGATGGCGGACGGCAAAGAGGCGTCGTGTCACGCGGCGCTTCTGGCGACCGGCGCAGCGTTTCACACGCTCAAGATACCTGGCGCGGCGGAACTCACCGGCAAGGGAATTTTTTACGGCGCGGCGCACACGGAAGCGTTCTTCTATCAAGACCAGGACGTGCTCGTCGCCGGCGGCGCAAATTCCGCCGCGCAGGGCGCGCTGTTCCTCAGCCGCTACGCGCGCAAGGTCACGGTCGTGATTCGCGCGGCAGAGCCGGAAGCGTCCCAATATCTCGTCGACGCGCTGAAGCAAAACGAAAAAATCGAATTGCTGCTGAACACCGATCTGGTCCAAGTCAACGGCGCGGAGAGATTTGAATCGCTCGTCGTCAAGAATCACGTGACGGGCGCGACCAGCTCGTTGTGCGCGGCGGCGCTGTTCGTTTTTATCGGCGTGAGTCCGCAAAATCAACTGGTTGCCGGCGCGGCGCTGTGCGACGAGAAAGGTTATTTGTATACCGGTCCCGATTTGCTGCGCGACGGCAAGCGTCCGCCGGGCTGGACGCTCAACCGCGACCCGCTGCTGATGGAGACGAGTCTGCCGGGCATCTTCGCGGTCGGCGACGTGCGCTATGGCACGAATCATCGCGTCGCGTCAGCGGTGGGCGAAGCCGCGGTCGCGACGATGATCATCAAACAGTACCTGAAAACACTATGAGCACCACCATTGATTTCTTGCGGAAGCAGCTGCTCTTTGCCGGACTGTCGGAAGACGATTTGATCTGGCTGGAACGGATGTCGGAACCGGTTTCGATTTCGGCCGGCGAGTTTTTGATGCAAGAGGGCGGCGCGGGGGATGCGCTGTACATCGCGTCCGAAGGGGAATTCGAAATTACCAAACGTTCTGGGAATCAGGAGGTGACGCTGGCAGTGCGCGGTCCGGGCGAAATCTTCGGGGAGCTGTCGCTGCTCAATGGCGCGCCACATTCCGCGTCGGTGCGCGCGTTAAAGGAAGGTCATCTTTTCAAGATCAGCGGCGCGGTCTTTCGCGACCTGTTGGCGACGCGACCGCAGGCGACGCTGGCGATCCTGCGGACGGTGACCGAGCGGCTGCGGAATACAGAAGTCATGCTGCGGCAGAACGAAAAGATGGCGGCGCTCGGCACGCTGTCCGCCGGGCTGGCGCACGAGTTGAACAATCCCGCCGCCGCGGCGGAGCGCAGCGTGGCGCAGTTGCGCGATACGCTGGTCGAATGGCAGCGCGCGGCGGCAGAACTCACCGCGCGCGCGCTCGACGCGCGGCAGAAGGAAACGATCAACACGCTGCGCGCAGAGATGGCGCCGCGCGCCGCCGCGCCGGTCGCGCTCGATCCGCTGACGCGCAGCGATCGCGAAACTGCCGCGCAGGAATGGCTGGAGGCGCGCGGCATGGAGGAGGCGTGGCAAATCGCGCCGGCGTTGGTCACGTTTGGCTGGGACGTGGAGGCGCTGGAAAAACTTGGCGGCGCGTTGGGCGCGCAGCTCCCGTTCGCCCTCCGCTGGCTCAGCGTGGGGTACACGGTCTACGCGTTGCTCGCCGAGGTGAGCACGAGCGCCGAGCGTATTTCCGAAATCGTCAAAGCGGTCAAATCCTACGCGTTCCTCGATCAAGCGCCGATCCAGCAAGTGGATGCGCACGAAGGGTTGGAGAACACGCTCATCATTCTGCGGCACAAGCTCAAGGAAGGCGTCCACGTGACGCGCGCGTACGCGCGCGACCTGCCGCGCATCGAGGCGCACGGCAGCGCACTGAACCAGGTCTGGACGAACATCATCGACAACGCGATCGACGCGATGAGCGGCAAGGGCGAATTGCTGCTGCGGACGTATCGCCGCGGCGAGAGCGTCGTCGTCGAAATTACCGATAATGGACCCGGTATTCCGCCGGAGATCAAGGAGCGAATCTTCGAAGCGTTCTATACGACCAAGCCGCCGGGGATCGGCTCAGGGTTGGGACTGCATATCTCCTACAACATTGTCGCCGAACATCACGGCAAGATTCAAGTCGATTCCAGACCGGGCGCGACGACGTTCCGCGTGACGCTGCCCATCCAACTGAAACGAGGTGAAGCGTGAACGACGCGCAGATGATCGAGATGTATCAGACGGTCCATACGATCGCGACGGTCGGGTTATCGACCCAGCCGGCGCGAGCCGGGTATTACGTGCCGCAATATCTTATCGGCAAAGGTTACCGCGTCATCCCGGTCAACCCGATGCTCCAAGAGGCGTTCGGGCAGACGGCGTATCCGGATCTGCTCGCGGTGCCGGAGAAGGTGGACGTGGTGCAAATCTTTCGCCCGCCGCAGGATGTGCCGGCGATCGTCGCGCAAGCGATCCAGATCGGCGCGAAATATGTCTGGATGCAGATCGGCGCGGCGAATCCGGACGCCGCGCAGACCGCCGCCGCCGCGGGACTGGGGGTCGTGGTCGACAAGTGCATGATGATCGAGCACAAGCGGCTCTTCAGCGGGAGATAAGCGGCGCAGGAAAAATTCCTGCGCTCTTCTTTTGATCGCGCCGCGCACAGCGACGCGGGCGTGAACGCCTTTCCGCGGTTAAACGTGGCGCGAACCTATTTTCCACCGCGAAGATTTGCTCCACCGCGCGTTCGGCGTAGAATAGAGGTCAGATTTCGCGAAGGGGTGAATCGAATGGAACAGGATCTCATTCTAGCGGGGGTATTCGTTTTCTTCATGCGCGTGACCGATATGTCGCTGGACACAACGCGCCTGCTGCTTATCGTGCGCGGGCGCCGGTTGTACGCCGGGCTGATCGGCGCGGTGCAAGCGACGGTGTTCCTGCTCGCGGTGAGCGTCGCTTTGAGCGGACCGCTGAATCCGTGGAAGGTAGTGGGCTACGCGGGCGGTTTCGGCTGCGGCGTCATACTCGGAATGGTGATCGAAGAGCGGCTGGCGATCGGATTTGCGATGCTGCGCATCTACTCGCCGACGAGCGGCAAGGCGCTCGCGGACGCCCTGCGCGCGGCGGGCTATGCGGTGACCGAGTTTGCGGCGCAGGGTCAAGCCGGGAAGATTACTGTCGTCAATATGGTTGTGCTGCGGCGTCAGGTGCAGACGGTGCGCGGCATTATCGACGGCATCGATCCAACTGCGTTCATCACGATCGACGAAGCGCGGCCGCTGCAACGCGGGTACTTTCGATACTAGCCACTCAATGCCGCGCGGGCTGCTCCGCCGCCGGCGCCGTGGGCGGGTTGGCGGCGCTCCAGACCTGCACCTGATCGCGGCCCGATGATTTCGCGCGATAGAGCGCGACATCCGCCCGGTCGATCAGCCCCGCCGCGTCCCGGGCATGCGCCGGAAAGCACGCGATTCCCTGACTGACCGTCGGCGGCGGAATGGCGGCGCCGTCCTTGTCCTCCAGCCGCGTCTCCCGCAAAGTCTGACGAATCCGTTCTGCCACGCGCAGCGTGCCCGCCGCATCGTTCTCCGGCAGCGCGATGCAAAACTCCTCTCCGCCCCAGCGCCCCACGATATCGGTCCGCTTGACGTGCGCGCGGATGGCTTGCACGATCAGCGCCAGGACATGGTCGCCGATGACGTGTCCGTAGGCGTCATTGTATTCCTTAAAGTAATCCACGTCGAGCATAATCAGCGCGAGCGATTTGGATTCGGCGTGGGCGCGCGTCACCTCTTCGTCCAAGCGTTCCAGAAAATACCCGTGATTGCATGCCTGCGTCAGACTATCGCGGCGCGCCTGCTCTTGCGTCTCGCCGTAGAGCCGCGCGTTCTCGATGGCAATGGCGACCTGGCTGGCGAGCGTTTCCAGGGTTGCCACATCGGTCGGATCAAAGGCGTTGAGGCGCTCGCTCTGGATATCCAGCGCGCCGATCACGCGCGCGCTCACCACCAGCGGGACGGTGATTTCGGAACGGGTGTCGGGGACCGCCGGATGATAATTAAAGTGCGGTTCTTTCGAAACATCGTTCGCGAGCAGCGTCTCGCCGTGGGCGGCGGTCCAGCCCACCATCCCTTGATCGGCTTGCAGCGCGAAGATTCCCGAGACCAATTCTGTGGCGAGAGAGCCAGCGCCGGCGCGCAACACCGTCGCGTTCTTCTGCGGATCATTGATAAAGAGATGAACGTAGCGGTAGCCGAATTTATCGCGGATCAGCCGGACCAGGGTCTGCTCGAGTTGATTCATCTCCAAGATCGCCGAGACGCGATGTCCCAGATCGTTCACCGTGGTCAACTGCGCCGCGCGCCGCTGTTCGCGCGCGAACAACTGCGCGTTGTGAATGGAGAGCGCAATAAGATCTGCCATCGCGCTCAGGAATTGCAGGTCGTCTGGCGTGAATGCTTGCGGCGAGCGGAAGTTGTCCAGCACGAGAGAGCCCAGCGTTTCGCCGCTCGCCCGCAGAGGCGCGCTGATCAGACTCTGGGGAATGCCGCCGTATGGAGCGGCGGCGGCAAACAGCGCTTGATTGTCCGGCTGCATCGAGCCGCGCGCGGCTTGCACCTTCTCCTGCCCGTTGAGCAAAACGGGCGTGTTGGTCAGGAAGACATGCCCCGCGGCGGATTCGCCCGGATGCAACGCGACGCGCTGCAGGACGTCGCGGTTATACCCGAACGACGCGCGCGGGATGAGCGCCGCGCGCTCCGAGTCGTAGATGAGCAGCGCGCCGCCTTCCGCCGTTGGGATCTCCGCGTGCACCTGTTGTTCGAACACGCGAAACATTTCTTCCAGGTCCATCGTCTCGGCGAGCGAGTGACTCAAGTTCGTCAGCGCCGCCAGTTCGACCAAACGGCGTCGTTCCACCCGCATGAGCTTGGCGTTCTCCAGCGCAATCGAGACCTGGTTGGCGAAGATCGCCAGCATATTTTTTTCGAAGGGCGTGAACACATGCGGTTCGGGGTAGTTGACGTAGAGCACGCCCCACGCGTGGGCGCCGTGCTGAATGGGCAAGCAAGCCGTGGCGCGATAGCCCGACGCGCGCGTCACCGCGCTGACTTCGCTCGCGGTTTGCCCGTCTTCGATAAAGCGCGCCTTGCCCGTGCGCAAGACCGTCATGCCCACCCCATTCTCGCGGAAGGGAGTTCGGAGGAATTCATCCGGTAAATTCACCCGGGCGGCATACTCGAGCGCTCCGGTCGAATCGTTCAAAAGCGCGATAGAAGCGGACGACGCGTTTAGGGCTTCGGTGAGCGTTTGGACGACCAGCTCGGGAATCTTGCCGGGGTCCGAACTGCCCGCCAGTTGCGCGCTGATGGCGTAGAGGCGGGTCATGTCGACCAGATTCTCCTGGGCTTCGCGATAGAGCCGCACGTTTTCGATCGCAATGGCTGCCTGACCCGCTAGAATGCTCAACAGTCGCCCATCTTCCTCCTCGAAGGCGCTCCCGCTGATTTTATTCGCCAGGAGAATTAATCCGATCGGACGCCCGCGCAGCATCAGCCGGGCGGTCACAAATTCCCGGATGTTTTGAACCGCGGCAAATTTCATTAGGGAAGCCGTTAGCTTTGTCTGATCGTTGAACAAGACAAAGTCATGCTTGAGCGCTTCAACCGCGTGCGCCTTGTCCTCGTCCGTGGATGGGAATCTGAAGGTTCGGATCGACGCATCGCTGATGCCGTACCCCGGCGGCAGACCTTGAAGTTGACCGGTGTCCGGATCGAACGTAGCAATCGCACACAGGTTGCCGCCGATAAACCGCGCGATCTGCTTGGTCATCTGGCGGAAGGTCGCATTGGCGTCTTCCAGATTTCCAAATGTCTGCGCGATGCGGTACAGCCCTTCGAGCTCGTCTTTCCGACGCGTGATCTCATGGCGACGTTGTTCGGCTTCGGCGGCAGCCATCTGCCAGCGCTTGGTCAGCGCGTCGCTCAACTGAGTGACGAGCAGCGCGGAGGCAAAGTAACCGGCGCTATCGAGCAAGTGGGAGGCGATTTCAGGAGGGGAGAGCGTGCCGGAGGATACCGCGACGAGTCCGATCAGAATGCTTGCGAGCGCGGCGCTGAATAGGGCAGCCCGGCGGTCCCAAACCATTCCCGTCGCGAGAATAACGATCATGTAGAGCGGTGAGACATCCAGGCCTTTGATCAAGTAACCGCTGACGGCAATGACCAGGTTCGTGACCATACAGTTCGCATAAATGATCCACCCGCTCACCCAGTAGCGCGGCATAAAATACTGCGTCATCGCGAACCAGTACGCCCCCAGCGCCAGCAGCAAGAAGCGGAACGCCCAGCGCTGTTCCTCGCCGGATAGCAACCACTGGGACAAGAGCAGCCCCAGAACCAGGAACAGGGCGATCGCCCAGCGGATCGGGCGCAAAAAGTGACGCAGGTCTTTCGGAATCATTGGAGCAATTGTGACCTTATTTCGCCAGATGTCAACCGGGAGGATAGACCAAATCCGCTCCCGTTGCTGGAAGCGGATTTGGCGTATGTGGATAAAGTGACTTGCGCGCTATGCGGTTGTCAACCAGCGGGTGGCTTTATCGATTCTATATCGACCCGCCGCTCGCCACAATGAGACACCATTCCTATCATCGAAACAAGTCCAGCTCCTTTTCGCGGACGATCTCGCGCGCCGATCCATCTCCCGGCGACATCGGCACGCCGCGCGCGTGAATGATCGGGCGTCCCTCGTCGGCTTGTCCCTGCAACAGCGACGCCGCGGACGCGAGCTGGTCCGCCAAGCCGATCGTCGTCACCTGCAAATGATAGCCGAACAAATCCGCGTGTCCGCGCAGATCTTCCACCGCCGGCAACCCCGCCACGCCAATCGCCACGCCGACCGCGCCGTTGCGCCACGCGCGCCCGTGCGTATCGTCGATAATAATACCCACGTCGCGCGACGTCGCCGCGTGTAGACGCGCGCGCAATTCACGCGCGGAGCGATCCGCGTCTGCGGGCAGGCGCAGCACCCACTCCGTGTCAGCGTGGGGCGCGACGTTCGAGCGATCGATCCCGGCGTTCGCGCACACCCAGCCATGGGTTGTTTCGACGACGATCAGCCCATCACGTACGCGCAGGACCTCGCGCGTGTCCCACAGGACGACTTCGCAAAAGCGCGCGTCCTTGCCGCACTGCTGCGCGATTTCTAGCGCGCGCGGCGACGGCGTTACGTCGTTTAAGCGCACCATCCGTCCTTCAGATTTGCTGACGATTTTCTGCGCGAGTACCAGCACGTCGCCGTCTTGCAGCGCAAGGTTCGCGTCGGCGAGCCCGCGGAGGATGATCGCCGCGAGGTCAGCGCCGCGTTGGACGAGTGGAATGTTGGGGAGGGCGGTGAGTACGAGTTGAGTCATAGACAAGTAAAAAGTCAAAAGCTAAAAGGCAAAAGTGAAATATTTGCGGGTTAGCCATGCGGCACGCCGGTAATGCGAATGCCCGCGCCTTTCACCTTGTATTTGATATTCACCGCGATCAGCACGGCGGTTAGCGCTTCGACCGCGACGGCATTCGCGAGTACGCCGGCGTCGAGCGCGTCGATGCCGATCTGGCGAATCAGTGCGATCACGGTCTCGCGCGCGGCTCTGTCGCCGCCGCAGACGAGCACATCCGAATCGATCTTTTCGCCCACCGCTTCCAGTTTTTCCGGCGAAATATTCTGGAACGCCGCGACAACCTTAGCCGTCTCGTCGAAGAACTGCTGCACCTCGGCGGTCACCGATCCCGCCGCGGGAATCTTCGCGCGGCTCTTGCGTTCCGGGTCGAGCGACGACGCGGTGTTGATGACGATTTTGTTCTGCGCCGCGTCGCGCAGGTCTTGCAGAATCGGCAACATGCCATCGTACGGGACGGAAAGCAAAACGATGTCCGCTTTTGCTGCCGCGTCGCGGTTGGAGTATCCAGCGACGCGCACAGCAGTCGCGCCGAGCCGCGCGTTCATTGCCGCTGCCGCGTTCTGCGCCTTTGCCGCTTCGCGCGAGCCGATCAAGACGCGCACGCCGGCTTGCGCGAAGCGGAATGCGAGCGCGCTGCCTTCCTTGCCGGTGCCGCCGATGATGGCGAGAGTTGGGGAGTTGGGGTGTTGGGTGGTTGGGTCGTTTGACATTGTTGTTATCCGCGTTCGTCCGCGTTCATCCGCGTCCTACATGGTCTGTACTCTTTTCCAAACTTTCTTTGCCGCCTCTTTTGCTTTCGCCGCGATCGCTTCCTCGTCCAGCGTCAGCAGTTGGCGGTCTTTCATCACTAGCTTGCCCGCGCAAATCGTGTCCGTGACGTGCGCGCCGTCGATGCCAAAAATCAAGTGCCACGGGAAGTTGCCGGCGGTCAACGGCGTGTACGGCGTGTAATCGAGCAGGATTATATCTGCGAACGCGCCGACGGACAACTCGCCGACGCGCGGCTTCCAGAACACCTGCGCGATCTTGGCGTTGTTCGCGTACGCCATCTGCACGACTTGGTCCGCGCCCATCACGCGCGGATCGCGCCGCGCCGATTTGTGCAACAGGTAGGCGGTCTTCATCTCCGCGAATTGGTTGTTCGTAAAGCCGTCGTTGCCCAAACCGACGTTGACGCCGCGCCGCAGCATTCCGAGCACATCCGCGACGCCGACCGCGTTATTCATATTCGACCGCGCATTGTGCGCGACGTTCGTCTTGGTGCGACGCAGTAGTTCGATCTCGCCCACGTCGACCTGGACGCAGTGCGCGGCAATTGTGTTCGGTCCGAACACGCCGCGCGCTTCGAGGCGGTCGCCGACACGCTGTTTGAATTTTTGCAGCGCGTCGTCTTCGTCCGCCATGTCCTCCGCGACGTGAATGTGGAATCCCGTGTCGAGTCCATCCGTCGCGTCGAGGCACTGCTCCAACGTCCGGTCCGACACGGTGAATGACGCGTGGACACCAAACGACGCAGCAAGCCGGTCATCCGTCGTCCGTCGTCCGTCCTTCGTCTTCTTGATGAACCGCATATTCTCGCGAATGCCTGCCTTTGCTCCCGCCGCGCCGTTGCGATCCGTCACCTCGTAGCACAGCGACGCGCGCAAGCCGGATTCCAGCACCGCGTCTGCGACTGCATCGAGCGAGCCGTCGATCGCGTTGGGACTGGCGTGATGATCGATCAGCGTGGTCGTCCCATTGCGAACCGCGTCGACGAGCATGACGAGCGCGGACAACTTGCAGTCATCGAGCGTCAGCGCGCGGTCGATCTTCCACCACAATTGTTGGAGGATTTCGGGAAAATTTTTGGGCGGTGGACCAGGCGGCAGCGACATGCCGCGCGCGAACGCGCCGTAAAAATGCGTGTGTGCGACGATGCTGCCGGGCATCACGAGTTTGCCGCGCGCGTCCAGGCGGGGAGATTCAGGATATTTAGAGATTAAGAGATTGGTCTTGCCAATGTCCGCGATCTTGTTGCCGCGGATGTACACCGCACCGTTTTCGATCACGCGATTTTCCGCGCCGAGCGTAATGACGGTTCCGTTAGTGATGAGCATGTTCCTCCGTCTGTCATTGCGAGCGAAGCGAAGCAATCCCCAAATAGCTTGGAGATTGCTTCGTCGCAAACACCGCTCCTCGCAATGACAACACCACGTTTATCCGCGTGCGGCTTTCAGCTTTGCGTCGATCTCGCCGACCATTTGTTGGTGCTTGATCCACCACGACTGATCGAGCGTCGCGTTCAGTTCTTCCACGGTCTTGCCCTGCTGCTCGACCCAAGTGTAGTACTTCAAGTTATGCCACTGCCGGCGCATCTC
>JBBIJS010000081.1:0-11427 GCA_037445855.1 Chloroflexota bacterium
CTCTCGCGAGTCGCGACGAGGACAATTCCCGCAAGGGGTTTGAAACGATGACCCTAGTTCTTCAATCGTAGAAATGACGCGAATCGTCGCGACGAGGACAATTCCCGCAAGGGAGAACAACGGACAAGGGCGGATTAATCGGACAGGCGCGTCGCAGGTGTGTCCGTTTAATCCGATTGTGTCCGTTGTCATCTGTCGCGACGAGGACAATTCCCGCAAGGGGTTTGAAACAAAAAGCGAGACCCGAACCATCACGATTCAGGTCTCGCTTTTCATTTTCCCACGGCTGTTGCTTTCTCTGGACAAGCGGTTGAAACCGCCGCAACGACCGTGCCAAGCCGCCCTGCGGCGGCGGCTCAAGCCCGCGTGGGCGGGCAGCGCGTTTGTGCTTGCTCGGTTCATTGAACCGGCAGCGGCGGCGACCCTGCCCGAAAGCAACAAGTTCATGCAGCAAATGATGGGCGCTGGCGGTTACGTAATCGTGCAAGCCATCGCCGGACCGTTGACCGTTCTTGCCGGCTTGATCCTCTATTGGATCGACTCGAGTGGCTCGCAGAAAAGAAATCCAATCCGCCGGCAAATGGAACGCGATTCTCCTGGCGGTCACAGGCGCCGTGCGTATGGCGATCACGCGGGCGCGCTCGATCTCAGAAAAAATTGGGCAGCCGCGCTACTTGTGCGCTCAGAAAAAAGAAACCGCCAGACATCTGCCTTGCGGTTTTTCGCTGAACGCACGTGCTATTGACTTGTCAGCCAATCCGTCGTATGCTGAATGCAACCGAACTATGCGACACCGCGCGGTCGCTAGGCTCGCTAAAGCGCCCTGTTGCTTCACGGGCAACTAAAGGTCGCAAAACGCCTCGATGAGAGGCGTTTTTATTTTCCTTGCGGCGAGTGTCAGCGGAGCCGATCTAGGTGCTGACGACGGAATCCTCGCTGTCGAATCCATTCGGTAGGTAGCTGTCCGCGTCCCAATCATTTTCCCAACGCGCCTCGTCGAGCCGATAGCGGAAACGATAGTCCTTGCCCGCTTCAAGGTTCAGCGCGACGGAGAAACTACCATCCTTATTCCGCTTCATCGGCGTCGCGTGTTTGTTCCACTCGTTGAACTCGCCGACCAAGCAGGCAGTCCGCGCGCCGGTCTCTTTCGGCAGCGTGAACGTCACCTTACAAAATCCCGGCTTGGTTTTCAAGTACGCTTTCTTCATTCCACCCTCACTGCGCGTCGCTTACTCTCCATCGTCCGGCTCCGCGTCGACCGTGAGCGCGCGCGCGGCGACTCCGCTGCATCCGCCCCGCAGAGCGCCCCACGCGCCCACCGGATGAATTTCGCCCCACCCGTGGATCCCGTCGCTCACGCCGGCGCCGTCGATCCATACGCAGTCACCCACTCTGGGCAGTTGCGCCGGGGTGAACGGATGCGCGTCCGATGATAAACCTACGCGGCTTGATCGCCGATCACGCACGCCGAGCCGGTCGGTGCGGGGTGGCGGTTCCAAGCGCGGCAGTCGTCGCAGCGCCAACTGTTTGCGGCGCGCGCGTCGCCGGCGCAATCGGGGGCGTCGCCGTATCGTTGCACGCCGCCAATAGCAACGCGGCGAAAAATACAGCGCAGACCCGTAGTTTCATTGGCGAGATTATAGAGCCGTTTTCCGAAAAGTCAAAGTCAAGGTTAGTTGCATTTACATCGGAAGGGACTTATAATTTGCTCATCCGCTCAATGCCGGGAGAAATAGTCGCTGATGAATGGTCGACTCAGTTCGCTCAAGGGGCTAATGATTCTTGGCTCCGTCTTATTCGCGACGATCATGCTGCTCGCCGTCTTTTTCGGTTTCCCCATCTTCCTTCCACGACCGCTCGCCATTGCGCTAGCCCTCTGCGCCGCTGCACTTGCCGCGCTCGTCCTCTTCCAGGTTGTCTTGCAAGCCATTTCAAAACGCGAGAAGGCGCTGACGGCGCACCTGCGCGTCGCCGAAGCGGTTAGCAATTCGCTCGACCTTGCCGATACCCTCGCGCGTTCGCTCGACGCGATCTTGGAACTCACCCATGCCGCCGCGGGACGCGTCTGGCTCGTCGAAGCCGGCACGACCGAGTTGCGCAATACCGTGCATCGCGGCTTGTTCCCCGATACGTTTGCCGAACCGGCGACGCTCCAGTTCGGGGAAGACCTGCCGGGTCGCGTGGGTCAGACCGCGCGCGCCGAAAGGATCGCAGATCTGAATCGACTGCCGAACGGCGCACGATTACGCGAACAGGGGTTCGTCGAATGGGTGAGCGCGCCATTGATCGCGCGCGGTCGCGTCGTCGGCGTGATCGATATCGCGGCGCGCCATCGCGGCGAACTGGGCACTGCCACGCCGGAGCTGCTCGTGTCCATGGGGCGCGCGATCGGGCTAGCCATCGAGAACGCGCGCCTGTTTGAAGCCGCGCGCGGGCGGCAGGCGGATGCCGAGAACCTTTTGAAAACGGGAATGGCGGTCTCCTCGAAACTCCAACTCGGACAGGTTCTCGATACGGTCACCGAACGCGGGCGCACCCTCATGGCTGTCGAGGCGTCGGCGCTCTGTTTGTGGGACAGCCAGAATCGCTGGCTGGTCGTCGGCAGCGAAAGCGGACCCGCGGACGCATTCGAATCTCCGGCAAGCATTGGGCAGCGCCTCGCGCAGCGCATCAATCTGCTTCGCATCGACGCGACGCATCACGACGATTGCATCACCTGCGCGCTGATTCGTCCGCCGTACCGTGAGGCGCACGTCGAGATGCCTCTGCAGATCGGCGGTCAGATCATCGGCTGCCTGTGCGTTTCCAGCGCGCGCACGCGCGCGTTCAGCGCACGGGATATTCAAGTGCTCGGCGGTCTGGCGGATCAGGCGGCGATTGCGATCCAGAATGCTCGCACGTACGACCGCGCCAGCAATGTCGCGATCGCGATGGAGCGCGAGCGACTTGCCCGCGAGATGCACGACACGCTCGCCCAGGTGCTTGGATTCGTCAGCACCAAATCGCAAGCCGTGCGTGAACTGCTGGACGCGGGAAAATTCGACGCGGCACGCGTGCAGGTGGACCAGCTGACCGAGCTATCGCTTAAACTCTCCGCGGACGTGCGCGAGGTCATCCTCGGTCTACGCACCGCGCTCTCGTCGGAGAAAGGTCTGCTGCCCGCGCTCGCGGATTACGCACAAGCGTTTGCCCGGCAAAGCGACATTGACACGCAAATCGTCATCGAAGACGGCGTGCGCGAATTGACGTTCGCGCCCGCGGTGGAATTGCAAATGATTCGCATCGTCCAGGAATCGTTGACGAACGTTCGCAAATACGCGCATGCCCGACACGCTCTCGTTCGCGTTTCAAGAATCGATGGACACGCGGAGATGCGCATCGAAGACGATGGACTGGGCTTTGATCCGGCGCGGATCACCCGCGGCGATTGGCCGCAGTTTGGATTGCAGACGATGCGCGAGCGCGCGGCATCGGTGGGCGGAGCGTTTGTCGTCGTTTCAAAACCGAACCAGGGAACCCAGATCATCGTTCAGATCCCGCTGCGCTACCTGGGAGCAGCGTAAAGGTGGCGATGCGCGTACTGCTGGTAGATGACCATCCGCTTTTTCGCGATGGATTGGCGACGCTCTTGCAAGCGCGCGGAATGGAAATCGTCGGCGAAGCCAGTAATGGTCTGGAGGCGCTGGAGCACGCGCGTGTCCTCAAGCCCGACCTGATCTTGATGGACATTAACATGCCGCGGATGAACGGCTTGGAAGCCACACGGTTGATCAAAACCGAAATGGCTGAAACGAAAATCGTCATCCTTACGGTTTCGGATGACGACGAAAATTTGTTTGAGGCGATCAAGAGCGGCGCACAAGGGTATCTGCTGAAGAGTATGCCCTCGCAGGTTTTTTTCGAAATGCTGAGCGGCGTCGCGCAAGGCCAAGCCCCGATCTCACGCGGGCTGGCGACAAAAATCCTGGGTGAGTTTGCCAGGCATCTGCAACACGACGAGGCAACGGCGGCAACCAAAGCAGACCTGAGTGAACGAGAAAAAGAGGTGCTGCGTCTCGTCGCGGCGGGTTCGACCAACCGCGACATTGCCAGCCAACTGAACGTGACCGAGAACACGGTCAAATATCATTTGAAGAATATTCTGGAAAAACTCCATCTCAGAAACCGCGCCCAAGCGGTGGCTTTTGCGCTGCAGACGGGACTGCTAACAAAGCGGTTGCCGTAGGACGAATTTCAAATTTGCCCAATCCCGCGAACGACGAACTTGCAGCGCGCGTGCCCCCGCGCCGAACATTCCTCTTCATGCGATTCGACCGCACATCCGAAAATTCCGCTTGCCAATCCCGCGAATACGCCGCGGATGAGATGACACACGCCGCGTTCCGCTTTCCCGTAGGCCGCCGCAAACGGCGAACTCGCGACGACTAAAACCAGTTCGCGCTTTTCGACATCCAAACTTGAAACCGTGAACTTGCCCCACCCGATCTCCGTCCCCATCTTCGCCATAAACTCAACCGATTGCGCGTCGGTCAAGCCGAACACTTGGCGATATTTTTTCGCGCTGAGCGTGCCGCCGGTGAATCCACCCGCGTACAGCAGCTCATCCGCGCCCGCGCCGAGTTTTCCTTCCGCCGCTTTCTGGAACGCGATCAGCGTCTCGGGACGAATCAGCAAATACCGCACGTCGTTGTACAGCAGCGCGCCGCGCGCGTCGTCGAATTTCAGTTCTGCAAGAATGGAATTATCCATAGTCGTATGCTTTCAGAGTGCGCGAGTATGAGCGTGTGGGCGTGACTCACACCCACTCTCCCATACTCCTTCACTCCCACACTCACTCACACAACTACTCCGTAATCTTCCTTCGCCTTCTCCGCCGACACCTTGCCGTCGCGCACATCGCGCAGAATCGCATCGCGGTCACGGTCGCGCGGATCGCCATAGCCGCCCGCGCCGGGCAACCGCAGCGAGACGACATCGCCTTTCATCAACTTGTCGAGTCCTTTCGATTTCAGCGGCTTGGCGTTCGGCGTGTCCGGGTTCAAAATGAATTTGCCCTTCGCGCCTTCCTTGCCACCGAACAAACCGAACGGCGCGAATGCTTGGCGGTCGCCGTATCGTCCGAACGACAGATCGTCGATGAGCGAGCGAATATCGCGCCGCGCCGCGAGCGCGCCGCGAAATTTTCCCGCGCCGCCGGTGTCGGGAATGAATTCGTAGCGTTCGATGCGCATCGGAAATTCCAGCTCAACCGCTTCAATCGGCGTGTTCATAAAGCGCGCGAGATGCGAGTCCTGTCCATCGCGTCCGTCCTTGCACCAGCGCGCGCCCGCGCCCCCGCCCTGAATGTCGACGTAGACAAAGCGCTTGCCGGTATCCGGATCGTAGCCGCTGAAACCGCAGTTGGTGATTTGCCCGTGCGACCCCGCCATCACGCGATCCGGCAGCGCCTGCGAGAGCGCGAGCATCATCGCTTCCGTGATTTTCTGCGACGTGTTCGTGCGCGCGCCGCACGCGCGCGGCGGACGCGGATTGACGACGAGTCCTTCTTCCGCGCGGATCTCGAACGGACGATAGCACCCCGAGTTCGCCGGCACGTGCGGATCGACTACCGCGATGAGCGCGTAATACACCGCGGCGTGAACGGTCGCAATCGGACAGTTCACATTGCCCGGCACTTCGGCATCGGTGCCGTCGAAATCGACCAGCGCGTGATCGCCGTGCTTGTGAATGTTCACCTGCAACTTGATCGGCTTGCCGGTGAGACCATCGTCGTCCACGTAATCCACGCCGGAGTACGTGCCATCGGGAATTTTCTTGAACCCTTCGCGGATGCGCTTTTCGGAATAATCCAACAGCGCGTCCATGTGCAACTGCACGACCGCGGGTCCGTACTTTGCGAAAACTTCTTTCATCCGCCGCGCGCCGACGAAATCCGCGGACGCTTGCGCGCGAATATCGCCCAGCGTTTTGTCGGGCACGCGAATATTGTTATTGAGGATGCCGATCAGTTCTTGATCCTCTTTGCCTCTTTTGTAGAGCTTGACCATCGGAAAGCGGATGCCCTCGAGATAAATCTCGGTGAGTCCGCCTTGCGTGCCGCCCGCCGCCGCGCCGCCCATGTCCGCGTGATGCGCGATCGAGCCAACGAAACCGACGAGCTCGCCTTTGTAGCGCACCGGCGCGAACGTGACGAGGTCCATCACGTGCTGCCCGCCGATGTACGGATCGTTGAAGATGATCACGTCGCCGTCGTTCAGCTCGTCGTCGCGAAAATGTTTACGCAGACTTCGCATCGGGATTTCGAAACCGGTGAGGAGCATCGGCGCGTGGTGCGCTTGCGCGACGGTGTTACCGTGGCGATCAAAGACCGCGCACGAAATATCTTTGATTTCCTTGATGATCGTCGAGCGCGCCGTACGAATGAGCGTGTGTCCCATTTCGTCGGCGATCTGCTCCATCGAATAGCGCAGCACTTGCATCAGAACGGGATCGGGTTTTTTCGTTTTCTTTGTTGGCATATTGTTCTCCTTGGAAATGCGTACTATAATCTGAGTCGAGAGAGGTTAAGCGAGGAATTGCCCGTGTTCGAACTCCCCTCGCCCGAGGGGTTCACGCGTGCATAATTACGATTCATGCGCGAAACCGCCAGCGGCAGTCATCAACATTCAAGTGACAAATCCTGAGACTGGCGCAAATCCACCTCTCCTCGCAAAATTGGACACGGGCGCATCAACCTCCGTCGTCCCCGAATCCGTAAAGGCGCAGACGTTTGAAATGGTTGGCCCGTAGAGGTGATTTCGATGACCAAGACAATTACACTTAAAGAGAACCGCGCCGCCTACTCTGTGGCGCTCGACAAGATGCGGACAATTGATACGCCGGTCATTCTAAAGCGCGGCCGCCGCCGCGTCGCCGCGATTATTCCCATCGTCGAGTACGAGCAATTTGTCACTTGGAAACGGCAGCGCGCCCCCAAGCCCAAGGAAGCAGCAAAATCGCGGCAAACTCGTAGGTCGCGCAAAACAGGCACACTGACCGACCTTATTGGAATCGTTAAGCCCAACCAAGCGGCGAAAAGATTCGCTTTGAGGAGTTCATGACGAAACATGGCTATGCAGAGATTGACCGCGACGATTCTTGATTTCAACGCGCCCTTGCCTGCGACAATCTACTGGGACGCGAGTTTCATCGTCAACTTCTCACACGCGGACAGCGCCCTTCACACCGAGAGCGTCGCGTTCTTGACGCGCCTCAAGGCAAGCGCGACGTTTTCTTTTGTCTCAACACTCGCTTTATTTCTTCTTACCGCGCGACGCAATGCATCTTGCCATTATGCGTCAGCATAGAATCACAGACGTCGTTACAACAGATGCCGATTTCAAAGTCGTCGCGGGCATTTCAGTTTTCACCTGCAATTCACTGATGCTCACAAGTTGATAATCAGATTCCCCCACACATCCACTTTCGCTAGCGCGCCCGGAATCACCACCGTGCTCGAAATGATTTCCTCGATCATGCACGGACCCTTGACGACGTTGCCGGGTTGCAGCAGATCGCGCTCGTAGACAGGCACGTTGAGAAAGCCGCGTCCAGCGTAGTACACGGGACGCTTGCCCTTGAGCGCGGCGCGCGGCGATGCGACGCCGCGTTTGCGCCGCGGCAATTTCACATCGGGAACCTGTCCGCCGCCGATGAGCCGCACGTTGATGACATCCACCGGCTCGTCGGTCGAAGAGTACTCGTACACCTTTTGGTGCAACGCGTGAAAACGCGCGACCGTCGCCTCAATATCTTTGCGCGTCAGCTTGCCGTTGCGCGTCACCGGCACGTTCAACTCGTATGCCTGCCCCGCGTAGCGCAAGTCTGCCGTCCACTGGATTTCGACTTCACTCTCTGGGATTTTCTCTTCGCGCAATTGCGCCCGCGCTTTTTCTTCCATCGCCGCGTACGCGCGCAGCAAATCACCTGGCTCGACCGACGCGGCGGGTTTCGCAATCGTCTGCACATAGTCGTGGCGAATGTCGCTCGTGACCAAGCCGAACGCGGAAAGCGCGCCAGGGTAAAGCGGAATCACGATTTTGTTCATCCCGATTTCTTTCGCGAGTTCGCACGCGTGCAGTGGTCCCGCGCCGCCAAACGCGACCAGCGTAAATTCGCGCGGGTCGAATCCCTTTTCGATGGAGCTGCCCGACATGCCCTTGACCATGTTCGCGTTGACGACGCGAATCATCCCGTACGCCGCGTCTTCGAGCGACAGCTTCATCGGACGCGCGATGTGCTTTTCGATTGCCGCACGCGCTTTATCGGGATACAACTTCATCTCGCCGCCTAGAAAATAGTCCGCGTTCAATCGTCCCAGGACGAGATTCGCATCGGTGACGACCGGCAATTCGCCGCCGAATCCATAACACGCGGGACCTGGATCGGCGGCGGCAGACTGCGGTCCCATGTTCAGCGCGCCGCCCGTGTCAATCCACGCGATAGAACCGCCGCCCGCGCCAATCGCATGCACGTCCACCGCGGGAATCTTGACGGGGTAGCCCTCGAATTTTCCTTCCGATGAAACGCGCGGCACGCCGCCGACAATCAAGCCGATGTCGAAACTTGTGCCGCCCATGTCCACCGTCATCAATTGCTTGTCGCCCAATAGCTTGCCGATGAACGCGCCGGCAACCGCGCCGCCCGCAGGACCTGAATTGACAATGTTGACCGCGTGATCGCGTGCGGTCTCGGCGCTCATCGCGCCGCCGCTTGCCTGCATGATCCGGACTTCGACTTTGCCATACTTTTCGTTCAGCATCGCAGTGAGATTGCGAATGTACCGCTCGACAATCGGCTGCAAGTATGCGTTGATGACCGTCGTGGAGGTGCGCTCGAACTCGCGGAACTCGGGACAGATTTCGGAGGAAATCGAGACGAACGCTTCGGGATAGATGTCGCGGCAGATTTCTTTGACGCACTCTTCGTGCTGGGGATTGAGAAACGAAAAAAGCAGACACACGGCAATCGTTTGCGCGCCTTGCTCTTTCAAATATTTCGCCGCGCGCACGACGGAGGCTTCGTCGAGCGGGCATATGATTTCGCCATGCGCGCCGACGCGCTCGTTCACCTCGACCCGCAGATAGCGCGGGACGAGCGGCTCGGGCGTATCGACCGTTAGATCGTACAGCCCCTCGTCGGGTCGCTCGATGCGCGCGATTTCAAGCACGTCGCGAAAGCCCGCCGTCGTAATCAGCCCGGTCTTCGCGCCCTTGCGTTCGATGAGCGCGTTCGTGCCGATCGTCGTCCCGTGTCCGTGCACCATGTAGTCGAGGTCGGACATCGACGCGCTCGCGAGGCGCAGAATTTTTTCGATGCCGTTGAGCACGCCCTGCGCGGGACTCTTCGGCACGGTCAAGACTTTGGTGTAATGTATTTTCTTGCCCTTGTCGTCGATCAAAACAATGTCGGTGAATGTGCCGCCCACGTCAATGCCGATACGCATGAACCCTCCAAGTCTTGAGGAATCGGCGTTCTCTAACGCCGCCATCTTTCGCGCTGGAGAGCGCTCACTCCTAATTATCAGATTCTCAATCCCACCAAATGCCCCTCGCGGATGGCGTTGTGCACCGCGCGCGGGCGCACCGCATCGCCGACGACGTACTGCTCGTCCGCGGAAAATTCGAGCGCGTTGATGAGTTCCTGCCGCGATTCGCGCGGACCCGCGACGATCACCGAATCAGCCGGCAGCACGCGCTCGTTGCCGTCCGCGTCTACAACGACAACCGCGTCCGCGCGCATCTCTTTCACCTTCGCGCTCGTCAGCGTCTCGATGCCGTACTCTTTCACCCACGCGGCGTGCCGCCATTTGAACGTTGGAATCACATCCTCGCCGATTCGCTTGCTGCGTTCGACAATCGTCACGCGCTTGCCGAGCGCGGCGAGCCACTCGCCGCACACCAATCCCATCCGCTCGCCGCCGATGATCACCACGCGCTGCCCGACCTGGACTTTTTCTTCAAGCACATCGTACGCGTTCAATACTTTGCCGTCGGATGCTTTCGCGGAAAGCGTTGCCCCCGTCGCGACAACTAGCACATCGGGATTGAATTTCGCGGTGACCTCCGGATTCACTTCGGTGCTAAGATTCAGCACGACGCCGTAGCGTTTCAACTGCGTCTCGTAATACCGAATCAACTTTTGCCACACCCACCCGCCGTCCACTTCTTTCGATGCGTGGTTCAGCTGTCCGCCAAGTTTGTCGCGCTTCTCGAACACGGCAACTTGGTGTCCGCGCTTTGCCGCGATGTACGCCGCTTCGAGTCCCGCCGGTCCGCCGCCGACGACCATCACGCGCTTGGCTTTCGTCGCGGGTTTCATTTCGTATTCGGGTTCGTACTCGTGCGAGAGGCGCGGGTTCATCGCGCAGTTGTACGGCAGGTTGCGGAACATGCGCGCGAGGCACAGCAAGCCGCCAACGCACGGACGGATTTCTTCGACGCGATCTTCCTGCACCTTGTGGAGCAGTTCGGGGTCGGCGAGGAACGGGCGGCACACTTCCCAGAAGTCGATCTTGCCTTCTTCCATCGCCTTGTTCGCCATGATCGGATCGCCAAACCGCGGACCGAACGCAATCGGTATCTTTAGCATGGCTTTCGCGCGCTCGGCGAGATAGAGCCAGCCGTCGGTCGGCACGTCGCGCCCCAGCGCGCCGGTGCGCGACTCGTGCCAGCCGACGACAATCGAAATCATATCCGCGCCCGCCTGCTCCGCCAGTTTCATAAACTGGATGCACTCTTCGGGCTTGCTGCCGCCCCATTCGTCCATCAACTCTTCGCCATTCAATCGAATGATGAGCAGCGCGTCTTTGCCGATCATCTGGCGCGTCTCGTCGAGCAGTTCGAGCATAAAGCGCGCGCGCCCTTCGACCGAGCCGCCGTATTCGTCGGTGCGCTTGTTCGTGAACGACGAAAGAAAGTTCGCCAGCAGATAGCCCATGAACGCGGTGTGCTCGACGCCATCGAAACCGGCTTCCATCGCGCGGCGCGCCGCGGCGGCGTGCTGCATGATGATCTCGCGGATCTTTTCTTTCGGCGCTTCGATGGGCGTGCGGAAATGGCGCAGCGTCTGCGCGACCGGCGAAGGTTGCATCGCGTAATCCAAATCGATGCCGCCGTACCGACCGCCGTGCAAGACTTGCTGAATCGCGACCGCGCCCGCGTCGTGCAGCATGTTGGCGATTTTGCGAAAGCCAGGGATGTAGTCGTCGCTGTAGATCGCGAGTTGGCGAAAGTACGCTTTGCCTTCGCCCTTGGGGTCGGGGTATGCGCCCTGATTCGTGATGAGACCGCAGCCGGTCTTGGCGATCACTTCCATGCGCGCATATTCGCGCTCAGTGATGTGACCATCGGGCGCGTTGAAGTTGGAGACGGAGCACGCCGCGTACTT
>JBBIJS010000082.1:0-11381 GCA_037445855.1 Chloroflexota bacterium
CGAATAGCAGGATGTCCTGCGTGCCGGTGCCAATGTCAATGGCGAGAATTCGCATACCCTCTTCCTTACGCAACACGCAACCCGTATTACGTGTTGCGTATTGCGGACTATTCTTTGTGCTTCAAGAATTCATCTGCCGCGCGCAGTGTCTCGCGCAACCCGTCGAACTGCAGGCGCGCGAGCGCGTCTTCAAACAACAGCCACACCATATCGCTATGCTCGTGCGACAGGCGTGAGGCGCGGCTGTCTGACCGGGCGAGAAAGTAGATCGCGCGCTTGGGAACCGGCGCGCCGGCGCGCGTGTACTTGTATTCATCCACGACGCGGAAACCGGCGAGCAGCGTGACGCCTAGTCCCGCTTCTTCGCGAATCTCGCGCCGCGCGGCGGTGCGCTCATCTTCGCCCGGTTCGATATGCCCTTTTGGAAAACCCCAAAAATCCGAGAAGAGCAGCAAGTATTCGATTTTGTCGCTCCGATGGAACACGACTGCGCCCGCCGAGGTTTCAATTGCCATGCTGCTTACGCCTCGATGATTTGGAGCGTCGCGAATTCGCGCAGGATCGGTTGATCGCCGCGGGCGAGCGCGTCCGCGACGCGCTGACGTCCCGGTTCCGTCATCGGCGCCGGCAGATGCGCCGGGTCGAAGAATTTGACTTCAGAAATCTCTCCGCCATCGGCGCGCAACTCGCCGCCGACGACGCGGCACAGGAATTGAAAACCTAGCGCGTTGCGGTCGGCGACGTGGTAAATGCTAACCAGCCGCACGACCACGGCGTCCAGTCCCGTCTCCTCTTTGACCTCGCGCACGACCGCGTCCCACGGCGATTCGCGTTCCTCGACTACGCCGCCGGGCCACGCCCATTTGTTGCCCTTGTACGTCTGGTGGACGAGCAGCACGCGCCCCGCGTCGTCGAAGATCGTCGCAATGGCTCCCACGTCTTTCATAGATGCTCCAATAGTTCCGAGATTGTTTCGATCGCGCGCCCGGTTCGCACGCCGTACCACGCGACGAGTGTGCCGTCGATGAGATGGATCCGCGCGCCGCGCAGCGCGGGCAGCGCGCGCAACTCCGCCGCGTCACGTTCGGCAAACCGATAAGGTTCGTCCGGCAAGAGAAGCAAGTCCGGTTTTTGCGCGCAAACTTCTTCTAGCGACACACGCGGATAGCGCGTATCGTGCGCCGCCATTTCGCGCGGCGCTGCCTGTCCCACCTCCGCCGCGAGCGGAAACCGACGCTCGCGGTCGCGAAATACATTTTCCCCGCCGCACGTCTCGATCAGGTCGCCGATGTACGTCTCGCCGTTCGCGGTCATCCACGGATCGCGCCAGAGCGCGACAAAAACGCGCGGTCGGCGCGCGGGTCGCCGCGCGTGAGCGAGCGCGCGTTCAATCGGCGCGCTGATCGCCTCTGCGTCCCGCGCACCGACGAGCCGCGCGAGATCGCGCAGTTCGTCGATTGCGGCGCGGACGGAGCGGGCGAAGGTGACGAAGACCGGTACGCCGCGCGCTTCGAGCGCGTCCACAGCGGGCTGGCGATTTTCCTCGATGTTCGCGATCACGAGATCAGGCGCGAGCGACAGGATTTGATCGACGCGCGGGTTTTTCGTCCCGCCAATTTTCGTCTTGGCGGCAACGCCATCCGCCGGGTGAATGCAGTAATCGGTGACGCCAACGACGCGGTCGCCCGCGCCGAACGCGAACAGCGCTTCCGTCCAACTCGGCACGAGCGAGACGATGCGCTGCGGCGCGCGTGTCGTTTCGCTAAATTTGCCCCGCGCGTCTCGTAACTTCATCACGTCGATTATACCGAAAAGGCGGCGGTTGCACAAACGCGCCGCGTTTTGACAATCCGGCGCGGGTAGGTTATTCTCTGCCGGGAACGAGTCCCCATTTTCGGCACAGCGAGCGCCGCGCCGTGAAACAGAACGAAAGGAAATTCATTTGAACACTCGACTCTTGGCGATCGTGCGAAAAGAGTTCACGCATATCCTCCGCGATCCGCGCACGCTCGTGATCATGTTTCTCATGCCGATCATCCAGCTCGTCCTCCTGGGTTATTCGGCGACGAATGACATTCGTCATCTACACGTCGCCGTGTACGACGCCGACCGCACCGCGCAGAGCCGGCAGCTGATCGAGGCGTATCAAGCATCCGACTATTTTTCGATCAGCCAGTACGTTCAGAACGAAAATGAGCTGGCGAACCTGCTCGACCGCGGCGACGTGCGCGCCGGCATCGTCATCCCCGCCGGCTTCGGCGACAACCTCGCGCGCGGCGCGACCGCGCCCGTCGCGTTCTTGATCGACGGCTCTGACCCGACCGTGGCATCCACCGCTTTCGCGGCGTCGCAGTCGGTGGGGCAGGCGCAGGGCGCTCGGCTCATCCAGCAGCGGCTCGGCATCGACGTGACCCAACTTGGTGGCATCGACATTCGCCCGCGCGTGTGGTACAACCCGGAACTCAAATCCGCGAACTATATGATCCCCGCGCTCATCGGATTGATCCTGCAATACCTTACCACGCTCTTCACCGCGCAGACGATTGTGCGCGAGCGCGAGCAAGGGACGATCGAGCAGCTGGTCGTCACGCCGATTCAACCCTGGGAATTGATCGTCGGCAAGGTCATTCCGTACATCGGCATCGCGTTCTTCGATCTCGCCGAAATCCTGGCGATCGGCGTGGTCTGGTTCCAGGTGCCCGTGCGCGGCAGTCTTCCGCTGCTCGCAGTCATTTCGTTCTTGTTCTTACTGACGACCCTCGGCACGGGCTTGTTCATCTCGACGGTCGCGCGCAGTCAGCAGGAAGCCATGCTGCTCAGTTTCCTCGTCATGCTGCCGGGTATTTTTCTGTCCGGCTTTTTCTTTCCGCTGGAAGCGATGCCTGCCGCGTTGCAAGCGCTCAGTTACCTCGTCCCGTTGCGCTATATGCTCGTCATCCTGCGCGGCATTATTTTGAAGGGCGTTGGTCTCGGTTCATTTGCGGAGCAAGTGATCGCGTTGGCGATCTTGGGTCCGGCGATTCTGATCGGCGCGTCGCTGCGATTCCGGAAGAGTCTGGAATAAGGTTGTTGGGTGGTTAGGTGGTTTGTTGGTTCGACTCAACCCTCCAACCACCTAACCACCGAATAACCCAACCACCCTACCCGTATGATTTCCATTCAGCATCTCACCAAACAATTCGGCGAAACGGTCGCCGTGAAGAACGTGTCGCTGGACGTCCAGCCCGGCGAGGTCTTTGGCTTGATCGGTCCCGATGGCGCGGGCAAGACGACGGCGCTGCGCGTTCTTTCGACCGCGATGGTTCCAACTTCCGGGCGCGTCGCGGTAGGCGATACGGACGTGACGCGCGATCCGGAAGCGGTCAAGCGGATGATCGGTTACATGCCGCAGCGCTTTGCGCTCTACCCCGACCTCACGGTGCTGGAAAACCTAAATTTCTTTGCCGATGTCTTCGGTTCGCCGCGCGAGCAGCGCACCGAGTTGATCGAACGCTTGCTGGGCTTTGCGCGCCTGACCGAATTTCAAACGCGGCTCGCGCGGAATCTGTCCGGGGGAATGCAAAAGAAACTTGCGCTCGCGGCGACGCTGATGCACCGCCCGCGCGTGCTGCTGCTAGACGAGCCGACGACCGGCGTCGATCCGGTCAGCCGCCGCGAATTCTGGGATTTGCTGACCCCAGTCCATCTCGAAGGCGTAACGATTATCATTGCGACGCCGTACCTCGACGAGGCGGAGCGCTGCACGCGCGTGGGCTTGATGTATCGCGGGGAGCTGATCGCGTGCGATGCGCCCGGCAAGCTGCGCGCGGCGATCGGCGCAGTCGTGCTGGAGGCGCAATCCGATCGCGCGCAGGACGCGCGCCGCGCGATCGCGGCGCGCGAAGGCGTGCTCGCGGTTTCGATCCATGGCGACCGGCTGCGGTTGCTCGTCGACCGCGCGGAACGGCAAGCGGAGTTGGATTCGGCGTGGCGCGCCGCGGGCGTCGTGGCGCAGAATCTGCGTGTGGTCAAGCCGCGGCTCGAAGACGTGTTCGTGTTGATGCTGACGAAGAGACAGTAAGCAGTATTCAGTATTCAGAATTCAGTGGGTCGGTAACGCTCACTGAATACTGGACACTGAAAACTGGATACTCGATATGGATTCGGCTCAGATTTCACTCTTTACGGAAAATCTCACTAAACATTTCGACCACTTTACGGCAGTCGACGATGTGTCGTTCTCCGTGCGACGTGGCGAAATCTTCGGCTTGCTCGGTCCGAACGGCGCGGGCAAGACGACGACGATTCGGATGCTGCTCGGTTTGCTGAATCCAACGTCCGGCACCGGCGCGGTGTTGGGGTACGATATTGTAAAGCAGGCGGAACAGATCCGCCAGCGCGTCGGATACGTCTCGCAGAAATTTAGTCTCTACTCCGATCTCACCGTCGCGGAGAATTTCAATTTCTACGGCGGCGTCTATGGCATCCCGCCGCAGGTTCTGATCGAGCGCCGCGGAAATATTTTTCACACCGTCGGCTTGATCGGTCAGGAAGCTGTGCGCGTCTCGAATCTTGCCGGCGGCTCGCGGCAGCGACTCGCGCTCGCTTGCGCGCTTTCGCATCAGCCCGAATTTCTCTTCCTCGATGAACCCACCGCCGGCGTCGATCCGATCTCGCGCCGCGCGTTGTGGGATCTGGTCTACGCGCTTGCGGAGAATGGCGCGAGTATTCTCGTGACGACGCATTACATGGACGAAGCGGAAAATTGTCATCGGTTGGCATTTATCTACCAGGGGCGCATCGTCGCGGAAGGTACGCCGCACGAAATGAAAGAGCAGCAGATGCGCGCGCAGGTCGTCGAAATCGACTGCGACAATATCGACGCCGCGCTGCCCGCGCTGCGTGACGCGCACCTCTTCGACGAGGTCGCGCTGTACGGTTCGTTGATCCACGCGATCGGCGAACGCGCCGCGCAGAACATTCCGCGGGCGCGCGAGATTCTGGCAGCGCGCGGTGTGATCGTCCAAAACGTGGAGACGATCGTGCCGTCGCTGGAAGACGTGTTCATCGCGCGCTTGCGCCACGTGGACGAAAACACTCGCTAATGGGGGGCAGCATGGAAAAACGCAAACGGATTATTCCAATTGTCGTTCTGATCGTGCTGGGGCTGGTCGGATACTATGGGTACACCAATTATTTTTCCGGCAGCGCCAACAGCAACAGCGTTTCAGGGTTTATCGAAGGGGAAGAAATTGCGATTGCCCCGGAGGTGGGCGGGCGCATCGAAGCGATCACGGTGGACGAGGGCGACCGCGTTGCCGCGGGACAGGAAGTTGTCCGGCTCGATCGCACGACGATGAACGCGCAGATCGCGCAGGCGCAAGCCGCGCGCGATACCGCGAACGCGCAGCTCACGCAGATCAAGAACCAGCCGCGCGCGTCGGATATGGCGGCGGCGCGCGCCGCGCTGGACGCCGCGCAGCAAAATGTCGACAAGGTGCGCGCCGGTCCCACCGCGGATCAACTCGCCCAGTTGAAGGCGCAGGTCGATAGCGCCAAAGCGATGGTCGATCAGGCGCAAGCCGCGTACGATCGCATCGGCGGCGCGAGCAATCCGCTGATCGCGATGCTGCCGCAATCGACCGCGCTGCAGCAAGCGTCGAACGCGTACGCCGCGGCGCTGGCGGCGTTCAACGACGCGCGCTCACATCCGACCGCCGCTGAACTCGCCGCGGCGCAGTCGCAGGTCGAGCAAGCGCAAGCCGCGCTCGACCGTCTGACGCCGAATGCGGACACGCTGGCGATCGCGGCGAATCAGGTGCAGCAGGCGCAAGCCGCGCTGGCGGTGCTCCAAGTGCAGGCGGGCAAGCTGACGCTCACCAGCCCCGTGAACGGTTTCGTCACGCGACGCGCCGCGCACGCCGGCGAGATCGCCGCGCCGAACGCGACCATCCTCAGCGTCACAAATCTCGACCCGGTCAAGCTGACGATCTACGTGCCGGAGACGCAAATCGGCGGCATCAAGATCGGCGATGAGATTCCGGTGCAGGTCGATTCGTTCCCTGGCAAGATTTTCACGGGCAGGGTGATTTTCATCAACTCGCAAGTTGAGTTCACGCCGCGCAATGTGCAGACGAAAACGGAACGCGTAAATACTGTCTTTGCAGTCAAGCTGGAAATTCCAAATCCGAATTTCGATTTGAAACCGGGAATGCCGGCGGACGCCACGCTGAAGTAAAGGATGAAATTACAGACGCAGAATGTTTTTCAGCCCTCATCCCTCTGCCTTTGAAGCAGTCCCCCCTCCGCCAACTCGATCACGTCCGCGCGCGAAACGCGTTCGCCGATCAAGAGACGCGGCAGGATCAGATCCACCACGTTGGTCTCGCGCGATTTGATGCACCCCGGCGCGCCGATGATGGGTACGCTGCCTCGATATGCCAGCAGCAGCAGATTCCCCGGCTCGACCGGCGCGCCGTATAGTTCGATCACGCCGCCGGCAGCGCGGATGCCGCGCGGCGTGATGTCGCCGGCGTCCATCACCGAAGTTTCGCCCGCCAGAATCAGCATCTGCGCGCCCGCACGCGTGGCGCGCTCGATGGCTTGCGCAATGGTGTCCTCTTCCTCCGCGACGTACTCCTCCGCGACGACCTGCGCGCCCAGTTCTTCGCTGCGGGCGCGAATCGGCGGCGCGAACATTTCCTGAACCTTCGCCTTGCCGTTCGCGCTGCCGGTTAGAATGATCGCTACCTTCGGGTGGCTGACCGCCGCGACGTCCAGCGCCGCGCCCCTTTCGCTCATGATATTCTCTGCCGCACGCAGCGTGGCTGCCGGCAGCGCCAGCCCAACCGTCTTGAGCGTGGCGATCATCTTGCGTGGGGCGAGGGGCGCATAGCGCGCGATCGTCGCAAGCGTGATGCCGTCCAGTTCGTTGATGCGCTTGAGCGCGTCGCGGTTCACGCGCAAAAAGCCGCGCTGCGCCGCGTAGAAATTCACGCGCCCGCCGCTCGGCTTGCTCAGCTCAATGCCATCGCCGGCGACCGCGCGCGCGAGCCGCGCCGCGGCAGCGTCCTCGCGCACGTCGTTGGGATCGAGCACTGCCGCGTACACCGCCGCGTTGCCGAGCGCACGGAGTTTCTCGGCATCCTCCGCGCGGACGACGTGCCCTTTGGAAAACGCTTTGCGTCCGTCCGCGCCCATGATGTTGTGGATGAGGATGGCGCCAATGGATTCAGCGATTGGAATGTTTTTGAGTTGCATAAATCGATTGTATTCGCTTTGACGGAAAAATCAAATGGCTTGCTGATAAAAAGACTGGTGGGCAGCGAGAAGCATCTTGCCGCCCACCAGCGTGAGGTGTACTAGGACATTACGCGCCAGAAACTCTCTTGCTCCTAGTGCGAGTTATTCTGCGCGTCTTGATTCCCGCCGTCCGCTGCGCACGGATTGTTTGGCAAAACCTGGCGGAAGTCGTTGTACCGGGAGAGCGTGGTGTTGCCAACGTTGGGATAGGTGAGCTTTAGGAGTCCACCGTACTCCGCCGCTGAGCTGCCGCCAAAAGTGTTTGTTGTCCCCGGGATGTGCGCGCCGCCTAGCTGCCAGAGGCATCCATTATCGCCCGCCTCGCGCGTCGTGAAGAAGGGGTAGAAGTTAGCGCCAACTGGGGGATTCACGCAATTCGCGCCGGTGGAGCGATTGCACGCCGGGCTGGTTGCGAATTCGATCCGCGGTAGGTCCGTCTCGAACGCGACGCGGCTGTAGTTTCCCAACTCGCCGCCGTCACCACCGCTTTTCTTGAAGAGCGGACTGGTGAACAGGATCGACGATGGATTCAACTTTCGATCCTTCGCCGGGTTGCTCAGCGAGCCGGGCCAAGTGTTCTGGTACTCTGGACCGTCGAATTCAGAGTCCGTGCCAAGACACCCGCCGATCAAGATTCGCGTTGAGTCGGCTGGAGCAAAGCAGGCATAGTCGTCTCCGTCGACACCTGACGGATCGCTCACGCCGGCGGTGGTGCAGGGACCGCCGCCGCCACCGGTAGCGTTGCAGTACTCAAAGTGGCCGATCTCGTCCGAGAAGGCGACGTTGTACGAGTGCGCCGCCCACGGCACGCGCGTATGCTCGGACGATGTGCTGTACATCGGGTGGAAATCGTACGGGAGGTTGTTGCAGCTTGTTCCGGTCGGATCGAACTGAACCTGACCGAAGCTGTTCGCCGCGCTCGCGGTCATCGAGCCGGTTTGGTGCGTGGTCAGATCGTGGATGACCACCTGGAAGCCGTTGGGCGTGTCGTGCAACTGGACCGCCAGTCGATCGCCTGAGTTCATGAACAGATCTTTAGTCGGATCCGGCGTGTACGTCGCGAGCGTGGCATTCACCGGGCTGGCGGGCGCTTGCGCCACACCGTTCTTGGTGATGAACGCAAAGTTGACGTACTCGATCCCAACCGCGTTTTGGCAGGTTCCGTTCAACGCTTGACCCGTATTCATATTCTCGGACAAGCTATCGATGTTGAGCGCGGCGCACCACTTGAAGGCATCGCAGCTATTGCCGGCGGGCCAAGGCGCCCAACCGGGTGGATAGAACTGCATCTCCATGAACGCGGTTCCCGGATGCTTGCCGATATAATCGGCGGCGAGTGGATTCGAGCCATCGAGGATATTCGCATCCGTATCACGGTTGCAGGGCATCCCCGGATTGGGCGCGGATTGGCTGTCGCACATTGCCATGCCGAACCAGAAAGCCGGATGGAGTTGGAAGTTGAAGGTGCCGCCGGTGCCGTTCTGCTTGGGCAGGGTCGGTGGGTCTTTAGGCAGCGTGAGGAAGTAGAGATTGTTGTTGCCCGACCCGGGCGTATTCGAATAGAACAGCGCCGAGGGTTCGTCGTGTCCAGTGTATCCTCCGTTGTAGCCGATCGAATCGAACACCTCGGCGCAGGTGGCTGAATTATCATCGCACTGGGGCCGCGTTTGCGGACCACCCGCGAGTGCTTTGGCGGCGAACGGCGTTGCGGTTCCCAGCAGCAGAATCGCTGCAAAGAAACCGCTCAGCCCAGCCAGTCTGATCGTGCGCTTCATATTTCCTCCTATGAGATGGTTGACCTATATGGTTCGTACGCTGGTACGTTGAGAGGCAAAGGAAAGTACGTGAAGTGGGCATTCCTCCTTTCTGTGACGAGTCTGCTTGAACCTGCGCCGGCGTTGGAGCCGTTAGGGGAGATGATCTGAAAAGAAAAAAGACAGACCGATAGATTGATCTGCCGAGGCGCGTCAAACACAAAAGCGCAAACGAGGGAAAAAATAATTCGCGGACAAGTGGGTGGTTGCCCGAAATGAAAGTCGGCTTTCTGTTGGGACACTCGCGCCGTGTCGCACTGTGACACCTCCAGCCATCGTGACCGAGGAAACGCAAACGCGGAGCATTCAACTTGCCCGCATCATCGCGCCAATGCATAATCCGTCAGTGAAAGAACGCTTTGATCTTACGATAATAGAGTGGCGGTTGTCAAGGGGTTGATCGATCTGCGCACGAGCGGGGCGATCAGATTCTAGCAAAGAATTAACGATTGAACGGCTCCACAGAATTACTTCCCGCGGCTCCCGCGCGCAGCGCCCGCGCCGTGCTGAACAGGAACAGCAGCGCCGCGAGCACGTTGAACATTCCGCCCCACTGTCGCAGCGCGAGCAACCCGCCCAGATCGCCGGCAACGCGGAGGACGAGCGATAGATGCAGCAGCGCGAGATGCGCGAGAAAGAGCGGGCTGTACCGCAGCGCGCGCCCCAGCACCGCGGGCAGAATGATCGGCGCGTGACCGAAGATCATCGAAAAGACAAAGCCGAGGAAAACGCTGTGCAGAAGCGCGTCGTACTGCGCGCCGGATGTGACGCTGCCCAGCGCGACGCGCAACGCTCCGCCGATGAGCAGCCACGCGTAGCCGGCGAGGAGCGCCAGGGCGATGTAACGCGTCAGCCCGGTCTGCCGCACCGTTCGCCGCGCGATATCGTACCGCAGCAGCCACAACGCGAGCGCGATCATTCCAATGCCGGCGACGCGCGCGCCGATGTCGAAGCCGGCGCTCGGCAGCAGCAAGCCGGTCGCGGAATCGGCGACGAGTCCGATCAGGAAAACACCGATCGCCAACCGGAACAGCGTTTCCGTCCAACGCGACAAGCGCAGCAGCCGGCTCAGTTCCAATCGCTCGCCGACAATCGTTAGCACCAGGAACGCCGTCCACCACGCGACGACGCGGAAGATCGGAAAACCGACTAGCCACACCACGTTGCCGATCAACCAGCACACCGCGCCAACCGCCAGCGTGATCGTGAAGAGGACTGTCTGCCGGCGAACGATGAACGCGCAGATCGCGACCATCCCCGCGCTGCCGAGCGTCACTAGCCCTGCGCCCAGCGCCGGCGCGATGCCGGTAATGAGAATCAGCGCGCCGAGCGCGGAGCACAGCGGCGCGGCGTACGCCCAGCGCATCCCCAGCGCGACGGCGCGCTCCAGGCTGATCAGCGTGCCGAGAAAACCGGCAACCATCAGCGGACCGTGCACGCCCGGCAGCGTTGGCACGATCGGCGGAAACGCCCAGCCCATCCGCAGCAGTCCTGCCCACAGCGCAGCAAGCAGCGCAAGAATGGCGAGCGCCAGCAGGGGTAGACGCGCGTACGTTGGTATCGAGTTCGCGGTCATCGGTTCTCCAGCATTTCGTTCATTGAGATTCATTCTATCAGGAATATTCCCGTGCGGCAGCCGGGCTGCGCGCGTGTCAGCCCATTCGCCCGCGCCGCCGCTTCGTCGAACCGACCGCGCGCCAAGCGGCGCGGCGCTTTCCGGATTTGCGCGGCGTTTTTCGCTGCCGCCTGGGGCGCGCGGCGCGTGGGTCTGCTTCGTCGGCGAACACGATTTCCCGCGGCTCGTCGGGGTTATCGTCAGCCACTTGCTCGACCGGCGGCGAAGGACGCGGTTTCACGCGATCATCTTCTTTCACATCACGCGTGCGGCGAGAAACGCCAGCCGGGTCTCGGCTTCGATGCCGCGCTGGGCGCCCGCCGGCGTGATGACCGTTGCGCCCGGCGTGACCGCGAAGCGCTCACCGTCTACGCTCATCCAGCCGGTGCCTTCGAGAAAGTGAAAGACCGACTCGGCTTCCGGGTGCGGCGGAATTTTCTGACCGGCTTCCAGACCGCCCAGGACAACTTTGAATTTAGCGTTCTCCATTAAAACTTGCGGCTTGGGACCATCCGCCGCAAAGACGACTAGAGTCCGCCAATCGGGATAAAGCATCTGAGCCATTTCAAATTCCCTTTCGACCAAATTGATATTCTCAGCATATCACCCCAGCCGTGAAAAAGATGTGACTTTAGTCGGAGCGCGCCGCGCGGTGCGAGATGTGTTTTTCT
>JBBIJS010000083.1:0-11276 GCA_037445855.1 Chloroflexota bacterium
AATCACCAGTCTCCTGCCCTTGCAATCCAACGTGATTCTGCTATAATTGCCCCGTTTTCCGAGGCATTCGATTGATGAAGAATATTTCTATCACCGCGCTGGGGCTGCTCATCGCCGCCCTGGCATTACGCGGCTTGACCACATCGGCGCTCTCAGTCTACGCGGCTAGCGCACTTGCAGGAACTCCCAGTCCTACAATCCAAGACACCGGCGCTCCGACTGGAACGCTCACGGCGACGCTGACTGTGACGGCGACGCGCCGCGTTACCTTGACGCGGACGGCAACGCCGACCGCCGCCGCGACGATTTCGACAACCGCTACGCCTACCACGACCGCGGCGATCACTGCGACGCTTGACCTGAGCGCGACGACGCCAACGGCAACACCGACCGCCACACCCACGCCGTTTCGTTATCCGCTGACACTTGACCCGCAGGCGCTATCGATCGATGCGCTGCGGGCACGTCCGTATGGCGGCGGCGCGATCAAGATCACGCGCGTCGTATCGGACGAGACGGCGTTCCGCCGCGTCTTGATCGAGTATCCGTCGGACGGATTGAAGATCACCGGGATGATGAACATCCCACACGGCGTCGGCCCGTTCCCGGTCGTCATCTTGGATCACGGTTACTTTCCGCCTGCCCAATACAAGAGCGGCGATGGGACGATCCCTTCAGCCGATGTTTTCGCGAAAAACGGCTACCTGACCATCGCATCGGATTATCGCTGCTACGGCGGCTCGCAGTGCGGCGCGAATCCGTTCGACATCGGCTATGCGATTGACGTGTTGAACCTGCTCGCCGATCTGCCCTCGCTGTCGTATGCCGATCCGTCGCACGTCGGCATTTGGGGGCACAGTATGGGCGGCGGCGTGACCGCGCGCGTGTTGGTGATCGACCAAACGATCAAGGTCGGCTCGCTCTACGGTGCGGTCTCCTCCGATGACGAAGTGCACTACTGCTGGCTCGCCGGTTGCACTACCGCGCTCGTCACACCCGTACCGCGGACGGCGTACAAGCTCGACCAGTTCGATCAAGATTTCAATCAGAGCGTGCCGACGCCGGGCGCGGACACGCCCCTGGATTATCGCGCGAAGTTGCACGCCATCTTTTTGAAATCTTCTCCGAGCCGGTATTTGTCGAACATCAACGCGCCGATCATCATTCATCACGGCGAGGCGGACGACACCGTTCCGATTCAATGGTCGGTCGATCTTGCCGATCGTTTGACCGCGCTGGGCAAGTCGGCGACGCTCTACACCTATCCCGGCGAAGGGCACGTGTTTGTCGGCTGGGGCTGGCAGCTTTTCATGACGCGGACGTTGACATTCTTTGACGAGTATCTCAATCCGCGCTCGACGCCGATCACGGTGACGCAGCGCGTTTTGCAGCAAGAGCGTATCGCGACCGCAGAAAGTTATTGATTGGGGGACAGCATGGCTGACGAACGGGTGGCAGTGGTGACGGGGAGCGGCAAGGGAATCGGGCGGGGGATCGCCCAGCGTCTGGCGGCGGAGGGCATCACCCTCGTCATCAATTATTTGAAGGACGAGTCCGCCGCGCGCGAGACGCTGACGCAAGCGCAGGCGCGCGCGCCGCGTTCGATTTTGATGCAAGCGGATGTGGCGACGCCGGCGGGCGCGAAGCACCTGATCGATCAAACCGTCGCGGCGCTGGGACGGCTGGATATTCTGGTCAACAACACCGGTCCGTTCCTGGTCAAGTCCGTGATCGATACCGACATCGACGATTGGCGGCGCATCCTCGACGGCAACCTGTCGAGCGCGTTCTACTGCATGAAGTACGCGCTGGCAGTGATGCGCGCGCAGAAGAGCGGCAACATCGTCAATCTCGGCTCGCTGAATGTGGAGACGACGCGCGGCGCGCCGACGACTCCCGCGTACAACGCGGCGAAGACCGGGCTGGTCGTGCTGAGCAAATCGGTGGCGCGGAGCGAGGCGCGCCACGGCGTGCGCTGCAATCTGGTCAACCCTGGTTTTATCGATACGTACGCCTTGAGCGACTCAGACCGCCGCGAGCTGCCGAGTCTCATTCCGCTGGGGGCGTTAGGCACGGCGGAGGATATCGCGGAAGCGGTCGCGTTCCTGGTTTCCGATAAAGCGCGCTACATCACTGGCGCGGTGCTGAACGTCCACGGCGGACTGTGGGTCTGATCTGAAGGCGGAAGGATGAAGCAATAGTTTTCATCCTTCCGCCTTTTGATTTCGCCCCTCACCTCAGCCATCCCTTCGCCAATTTGCATTCACTACGACTTGTCCACGAATCCCGCGCAGCTGCGCTAACATTGTCGTAACCGTTCAGGCGATGCCGCGTCGTCGTAGGGGCGAGGCATTCGCCAAACCTAGAGTGCTGGAAAAGTTGGTCGGTATATGCTGACCGTGCCAGATGAAATAGCTGATTGTGCGAATGCCTCGCCCCTACTGAACGGTTACACATTGTCTTGCGTATTCGCGAGATTCGTGCGATTTGCGGGGAAAGTGGATGGCGGCTTGGCGACTTGATTCGGCGAAGGCATTGCTTCAGGGCACGAATTTGTTTGTGTAAACCTTCGTTACGTCGATGTCGGTTTTGATAAAGCCGGCGTCTTTCATAAATTTCGCGGACGCTGCCCAATCCGTTGGATCCACATAACCGAGGTGAGGGTTGACCATAAGCTTGACGGTTGCATTGAGCACGGCTTGACTCGACTTTAAATTTTGTCCGCCGGCTTCGGGCAGACTTTGGACAGTAATGTTTAGCGCCTCGTCGGGATTGTTGATCGTATCTTGCACGCCGCGCAGCAACGCGCCGACCATCTTCTCGACGAGCAGTGGTTTTTCGGCAATCGTTTTCTCGTTCGTCGCCAAGCCAATCCCGACCAGCTTGCTGTAATCCGAAACCTGAATGACATTGATCTGCTTGCCGGCGAGAACGAGCTGAACCGGTTCATTGTTGGAATAGCCCGCTGCGGCATCGACCACGCCTTGCGTCACCGCGGCGACCTGCCCGAATCCGACGTCCTGCGTTTTCACGTCCGCCTCTTGGATGTCCGCTCCGTAGAGCAAGGCGCGCCAGCCGGTGTACGTTGCGCCCGAAAACGCCGGCAGCCCCACTTTTTTGCCAACCAAATCCTTTGGCGTCGTGATATTCTTCTCCTTCAGAGAAAAGATCGCGATTGGAAACGCATTGAAATAGTTCGCGACATAGACGATCGGAATGTTTTGCGAACGGGCTTGGATGACCTGATCGCCGCCGAGCAGCGCGAAATCGGCTTGATTCGCGCCCACGAGCTTGATGCCGTCCACCTCAAAGCCCCAGTTGTACTTGACCTTGATGCCGGCGGCGGCAAAGTATCCCTTTTTCTCGGCGACGTACCACGGCGCGAATTGAATGTTCGGAATATAGCCCATCACGACGGTAACTTCGGTAAGCGCGCCGGCGGGAGTTGGTGGCGCGGACGTTGGCGCGGGCGCGCACGCGGCGAGCGCCAGCGCGAGCACCGC
This sequence comes from Chloroflexota bacterium, assembly GCA_037445855.1. Classification (GTDB taxonomy): domain Bacteria; phylum Chloroflexota; class Anaerolineae; order UBA4142; family UBA4142; genus DAIDTM01. The sequence goes on from JBBIJS010000083.1 coordinate 3,504, forward strand.
CGCGGCAATTCCAAATCGACCAAGATTTAATTTCATGGTTCACTCCTTCGCCATCGGATCGTCACGCGTTCCAGAACGGCGACAAAAATGTAGAGCACGATTGCCATCGCCGAGAGCGTCGCGACGGCGGCGAACAACAGCGGCGTATCGAGCGCGCCGCGCGCGTAATTGAGCAAAAAGCCCAAGCCGCGATCCGCCCACAGCAATTCGACGACGACGACGCCGATGACCGAGAGCGTCACGCCGACGCGGACGCCGGCGAAGAACACCGGCAGCGCGGCGGGGAGTTCGAGTTTGGTGAGGACTTGCCAGCGGCTCGCCGAGTACGAGCGCATCAAGTCGCGGTATTCGTCGCGCACGCCGCGCACGCCGACGATGGTGTTGACGAGCATTGGAAAGAACGAAACGAGCGTCGCGATGAGCGCGTTCTGCACCGGTCCCGTGTTGATCCAGATAATGATCAGCGGACCCAACGCGACCAGCGGAATCGCCTGCGTCGCGACGAGATAGGGCGAGACGATTTTTTCGATCAGCGGCGATTTCGCCAAGAGATAGCCGACGCTCGTCGCGAACGCGAACGAGATGCTGAATCCCAATCCGATTTCAAAGAGGGTGATCCGCAAGTGGTGTGGAATGATTCCGCTGTTCCAATTCTCGATGAAGCTGGCAGCAACCTGCCGCGGCGTCGGGAGAATGAAAGACGGATATTGGTTCACGACAATGAGCAGCTCCCACGCCAAGAGCACCAGCGCGAGCGCGAAGGGGATCAGAATATATTGGATGTTCCGGCGGAACCACTTGCTCAGATTCATTTCAAGCATCCCGGCGCGCGGCTTGGGCGATGCGAACTCGTGATTCATTTCGCTCCGTCGTTCGACGCGGCGTCGTTCAAATGCAGCGCGGCGCGCACCTCACGCAAGAGTTCCCAGTAGCGCGGCAACTCGCGCAACTCGGCGGGACGCGGGCGCGGCAGATCAATTTCGATGATGCGCTCGACGTGCCCGGGTCGCGGCGACATCACCGCCACGCGGTCGGACAGCCGCACTGCCTCACCCACACTGTGGGTCACGAAGAGAATCGTGACGTGCGTGCGCGCCCAGATCTCAAGCAACTCGCGCCCCAGCCGCTCCCGCGTGATTTCGTCGAGCGCGCCGAAGGGTTCGTCCATCAGCAAGATCGAGGGATGAAACGACAGCGCGCGCGCGATTGCGACTTGCTGCTGCATTCCGACGGACAATTCGCGCGGATAGCGCGCGGCAAAATCCCGCAAACGGATGAGATCGAGCAATTCTTGCGCGCGTTCGGCGCGCGCCGCGCGCGGCGCGCCGACGATCTCCAGCGGCAGCGCGATGTTGCGCTCGACGGTGCGCCAATCCATCAGCGTAGGCGACTGGAAAACGATCCCGCATTCGCGCGCGCGCCGCGCGGCGGCGGGCGTGTGGCGGTTGATCGTGACTTTGCCGGCGCTCGGCGGAATGAGATCGCCGATGACTTTGAGCAGCGTCGATTTGCCGCACCCCGAAGGTCCGATGATCGACAAGAATTCGCCGGCGCGGACGGACAGTGAGACCTCGCGGAGCGCCGGCACGCCGTCGCGCGGCGAGCCGTACTGTTTGCTCACCGATTCGATTTGAATGAGGTTCGGCTGGTCCATCAAAATAAAATCCCCAAAGAGAATGTTTCTTCGGGGACAGGTCGGTACCGCGCGCGCAGCCCGCGCGTGAGTCTCGTCGTAAAACAAATCCCGAAGTAAATGGCAACCCCACGGGTTGCCCCTACTTCGGGGCGACACGAGACCGCTGCCGCGCGGATGCGCGAACAGACTGATCGAAATGACCTTCTTTCTTCCGGACTATACCGTCGGCTCCGTCTTGAGCGGATCCTGCTCTGTCTTTTCAGACTCGGCTCGCGGGCTTTGCATTACGTGCTTACCGCCGATCGGGAATTGCTCTGAAGTTTTCCAGAACTCACCCTGCCCCGAAGGTTGTTATTCAATTGCCTAGAGTATATGCCGTACGCGCCGATGTGTCAAACGGCGCTAAACTAAATTGGCGATGACTCCATCGTCACTCACTGAACTTACGTTTGCCAATGAGATTTGGTTGTGCAGGTCAGCGCGGCTAGAGGCGAGGACGCGGATGTAGTTATCGGTATAGCCAGACCAGTTGAGTGGCGGGTGGCGAGCGGCGAGCGGCGAGATCTGGCTACTGACTACTGACTTTGGGCTACGCGCTACTGCGTTTTCCCACAGCACCGGCATCGTCTGTCCGACAAATTGTGCGGCGAACGCACGCGCGCTGGCAGCGCCAACCGCCTGCATCCGCGCGTGGCGCGATGATTTCACCGCGTCCGCGACCGGCAGCGGCAGCAGCGCCGCGAGCGTGCCGGCGCGCGCGGAGTACGGGAACACGTGCACGCGCGAGAATTGCATCTCGTCGATAAAGCGGAGCGACTGCTCAAATTCAACTTCGCTCTCGCCCGGGAAGCCGACTATGACGTCCGTCGTGATGCCAACGCCGGGAATCCTTTCGCGGGCGAGTTGCGCCGCGCGCGCATACTGCGCGGTCGAGTACGGGCGGCGCATCCGGCGCAGCACGGTGTCGCTGCCGCTTTGGAGCGAGAGATGCAGGTGGCGGCACAACCGCGCGTCGCCCCACAAGTCCAGCAGCGACGCGTCCATGTCCCAGGGTGCGATGCTCGTCAGCCGCAGGCGCGGCACATCCGTTTCCGCGAGAATCGCCGCGACCAAATCGCGCAGCGAATCCCGGCGAAGGTTCTGATCCTTCGCCGGGTTAGAGTACGCCGAAATCTGCACGCCGGTGAGGATGATTTCCTTGAATCCTGCGCTGACCAGCGATTGCGCTTCCGCGACGATTTCTTCGCGCGAGCGGCTGCGTTCTTTGCCGCGCGCGAGCGGGATGATGCAGTAGGTGCAGGACATGTTGCAGCCGTCCTGGATTTTGACGAAGGCGCGAGTTCTCGAATGCGAATTAGGAATTGCGAATTGTGGATCGTGCGTAGTTATCCTCTGTGGGCTGTTCACTGAAAATGGATCACTGATTACGGCCGAGCGGAGTTCGCCACTCGCCGCCTCGGGCAATCGGCATCCCGTCTCAGTTGTCTGAAAGCGCGCATCGTCCAGCAAATCGCCAGCCAGCGCGACCAACCGATCCTTGTCTGCGTTAGGTACGATGAGCGCGACGTTCGGCAGTCTCTTTGCATCGACGGGCGACACATCGACAAAGCAGCCGGTCAAGACGATCCGCGCGTTGGGATTCGCGCGTGCGAGTTGCCGCGCCATCTGCCGCGATTTGTGGGCGGCGACGTGCGTGACGGTGCAGGTGTTCAAGACGCAGATGTCCGCCTCGCGCGGATCGGCGACGATTTCAGCGCCGTCGCGCGCCAAGCCGCGCGTCCAGGATTCCAGTTCGCTTTCGTTGAGTTTGCAGCCGAGCGTGCTCAGATAGACTTTCATCGCGGACGAGGATAGCATTTTTTGGGGGCGGTGTCAATTGACACCACCCGTGCGCGGGCTATAATGCTCACAAAGATTCTCGGAAGTTTTCAGTTTGGAGTTTGCATGATGCGTATTCTGCTTTACACGGGCAAGGGCGGTGTGGGCAAGACGAGCGTTGCCGCGGCAACCGCGTTGCGTTGCGCTGATCTGGGTTATCGCACCGTGGTCGTCAGTACGGACGCGGCGCACTCACTCGCCGATTCATTTGATGTCAAGATCGGCAATGAGCCGATCGAGATCGCGCCGCGCCTTCAGGGGCAAGAGATCGATGTGCTGCACCAGATGGAGCAATACTGGGGCACGGTCCAGATCTGGCTTTCAACGGTATTGGCGTGGCGCGGCGTTGACGAATTGATCGCGGACGAAGCCAGTATTTTGCCGGGGATGGACGAACTGGCGAGTCTGCTTCAGATCGTCCATCTACACGACAGCAACGAGTACGACGTCGTCATCGTCGATTGCGCGCCGACCGGCGAGACGCTGCGTTTCCTCTCGCTGCCTGAGGTCGCGAAGTGGTACCTGTCTCACGTCTTTCCGTTTCAGCGGCAGACCGTCAAGATCGCCGGACCGCTCATCAAGAGCCTTACCGATCTGCCCATTCCGGACGACAAGGTATTCGATGCGATCAAAGATCTGATCCTGCAACTCGACCGGATGCATCAATTGCTTGCCGAGCCGCAACGATCGTCCGTCCGCCTAGTGCTGAATCCGGAGAAAATGGTCATTAAAGAGGCGCAGCGCACGTTCACCTACCTTAACCTCTACGGGTACTCGACTGACCTCATCGTCTCGAATCGCATAATCCCGGCGTCGGTGGGCGATCAGTATTTCACAGCGTGGAAGGGCGCGCAGGCGCGTTACGGGAATCTGGTCGAAGAGGCATTTGCGCCGCTGCCGATTTTCAAAGTGCCGCTGATGGATCAGGAAGTGGTCGGCATCGAGATGTTGCGGAAGATGGCGCACGCGATTTACGGCGACGCGGATCCGGCGAAGGTCTTCTTTCACGGTCAGCCGCAAGTGATCGAGAAAATGGACGCGGGCTACCAGCTCAAGCTGCGCTTGCCCTTTATCACCAAGAACGAGGTCAAGCTCGCGCGTAGCGGCGACGAGCTGGCGATCAGCATCGGCAACTTTCGGCGCAACGTGATTCTGCCGCGCGCGCTCGCGTTGCTGGAAGTGAAGAGAGCCAAATTCGAGGGCGATGAACTCGTGCTGGCGTTTGCCAATGATTCAGATGATGCGCCGACTCGGATTGCTGGCTAATCCGCGCGAACACGCTACGCGTTTTGTCGCCGCGGGCATCTTCGTCGTAACCGCCGCGTTGTACTTTCGGACGACCGCGCCGACGCTGGGCGGCGCGTTTGACAGTGAAGAATTTCAGCACGTCGCCTATACGCTCAGTATCGCGCACTCGACCGGTTACCCGCTCTACCTGCTCCTCGGCAAAATCTTTGCCACGCTCGTTCCCATCGGCAATGTCGCCTACCGAATGAACTTGCTTTCAGCGCTTCTTGGCGCAGCGACGGCTGTGCTCGTTTACCTAAACGCGCACGCGCTCACGCGGCGTCACATCGCGTCGATCGCCGCCGCCGCACTGTTCGCGACGAACCCCGCGGTGTGGCGGCAAGCCGGCGTCGCGTCGGTCGGTCCGCTGCATTTGCTCCTCGTCGCGGCGATTGTGTACGCGTTGCTGTCGTGGCGCGAGAAGCGCGCGCCGCTGACGCTTGTCGCGTTCCTGTTCGGACTGGGACTCGCGCATCACCGCACGGTTCTCCTGCTTGCCCCCGCGCTTGCCATTTTTGTTTTGCTGGTCGACGCGAATATTCTGCGCCGCCCGCGCGAGATCGCCAAGAATCTCTTCTGGCTCGCGTTGCCGCTATTGTTGTATCTCTATCTTCCAATCTTCGGTGGCAACTCGCCGTGGTACACCAACACGCTGCAGGGATTCCTCGCGGAAGTTGCCGGCGGCGAAGCCGGCGATTTTCTCCGCAGCACCACGCCAGATATCGCGCAAGGGATCGGGGCGGTCGCGCAATATCTTTTCGATTCGTTCGGCGTTCTCGGCGCGGCGTTGATCGTGGTTGGCGCGGTGAGTGTTGTGCCGCGCTGGAATCGTTGGGCGGGCGCGCTGGGCGATTCGCGCGTCCCGCTCTTTCTCGGCTTTGCGACTTTGCCCTTTGCGATCTGGGGCACGCTTTACGCAGGCGAGCCAGACCGCTACTTGGTCATGCCATTCGTTTTTCTGATTTACTGGTTCGCGATCGGCGCGGGCGCGATCGAGGAAAGGATGAAGACAGTGAGCAGTGGGATGAAAGGATTCTCATCCTTCATCTTTCATCCTTCATTCTTTGCCATTCTTCTCGCGCTTTTCATCCTCCTGCCCTTCGCCGACCGATTCCGCGTTGCGGATTGGAGTTCGTTCGACCGCGTCTACAAACAGTGGGACGAAATCTTTACGCTGCCGATCCCGCGCGGCGCGGCGCTGGTGGGCAACTGGGGACAATTGAACGCGATGCGCTATATGCAGCGCGTTGAAGGTCGCCGCCCCGATCTGGAGTTCGTCGGCACACTGTACGATCCCGCGCCGCAAACCGATGCCGCGCGCGCGGCGTTTGCCGATGGGCGCGCGATTTTTCTCGCGCCCGGCATCGCGCAACCCGCCGGCGATTACCGCTACGCGCTGCTCGGACCGCTGCTGGAAGTGCGCGACGCGCCGCAAAGGCAGCAAGCGGAATCGCCGAAAAACATGGTGGTCAATTCCGCGCTCACGCTCGCCGATTTTGGCGTGGCTACCGCGCTCGAGCCGTATGCGCCAGCGACGAGCCTCGCGCCGGGACGCACCGCGCGCGTCATGCTGGATTGGCGCGCCGCGCGCGCGGTCAACGATTTCATCGTCCGCTTGCGGCTGTACGATCCGGCGGGGCGGCTGATCGCTCAAACGGATGAAGCGCCGGTGCGCGGGCTGTACCCCGCCTCGCGATGGCAGCCCGGAGAGTACGTCAGCGATGTCCACAACTTTTTGATACCGGCGGGCGCACCGCCGGGCGCGTATCAGTTGAAAATACAGACGCTCGACGCGGAGAGCAAATCGTCAACGAGCGACGAAATCGCGCTAGCAGCCGTGAACATCGACCCTGTGACGAACCTCGCGCGCGATCAGGTTTTCATCCAGGAGCCGCTCGACATTCCGCTGAGCGATCGCGTAGAGGTCTGGGGCGTCGGTGGGCTGGGGTCGCCGCGCCGCGCCGGCGAAACCATCGGCGTCAGTTTACTCTGGCACGCGCGCGAAAATGTCGGCGCCGATTTCACCGCGCGCTTCGCGCTGCTCGATCCAGCGGGCAAGACCGTGAGCGAGTGGCAGCGCGCGCCGATTTCGTTCTATTCGACGCATGAATGGCGCAAAGGCGAAATACTCAAAGCGTACTACGATCTGCGATTGCCCGCTAATCTCCAAAGCGGCGACTATATGTTGGGCGTGGACATTGGGGGCAAGGCGGCGAGCATTGGCAAGATCCAAATCGCGCCGTAAGAATTTCGTTAGATGGAGTGCCGCGACTTATTCGACAAAACCTCTGAAATCGTGTAATATCATTTTCCGATGACTGACGCGCCCACGCTCCGCCGAAAGAAGCTTGCGCCCTTGGACGATTCGCGCTGGCAAAAGTATCTGACCGACTATAACGAAGGGTTGGGACTCGTCTACGAACGGCTCGTCCTCAACGATTACCTCGACCGCATCGTCAATCAGCATGCCATCCGCACCGTGCTCGAAGCGCCGATTTTTGGAATGGCGGGCGTGAGCGGCATCAACAGCGTCCGGCTGGCGCAGCGCGGTTGCGCGGTCACGTTGGTCGATGAAAACGCGGAGCGGCTGCGCGGCATCGAGCGCATTTGGGGCGAGCTGAATTTGCGCGCGACGTTCGTCCAGCAATCTGATTTCGCGCGGCTGCCGTTTCAGGATCGATCATTCGACTTGGTCTGGGAATGGGCAGGGCTGTGGTACCTGCCGGACGCGCAAGCGTTGCTGAATGAACTCGTGCGCGTATCGCGCAATCTCGTTTTCGTCGCGATGCCGAACCGCGCGCAAGTCGGCTACTTGATGCGCAAGTATTTGCTCGAGCGTGATTTCGTCAACTACGTGGACGAAAGTTGGGCGGACCTTAATCGCATCAAGAAAATCCTCCGCGAAGCGTCGGTCAATTTCATCGATGAAGGCGTGCTGGATGTACCGCCGTGGCCCGACACGGTGATGCCGG
>JBBIJS010000084.1:0-11249 GCA_037445855.1 Chloroflexota bacterium
CCGGTGCGTCGTTCTCGACCGCGACGCGCTTTACCGCCGCGGCGCGTTCGCCGCTGACGCGCGCGTACGGCGAATCGGAAGCCGGCGGCTACTGGGAACCGGAACTCAAGATGGCGGGCTGGGAAGCGATCATCATCACCCGGCGCGCGGAGACGCCGGTGTGGCGGCGAAAGCGAATGAAATGCGCAATCGCTGTGCGCTCGACACGCTCTCGACCAGCTCAGTGATTTCGTTCGCGATCGGTGATCGGCTCGCCGCTCCCGCACCCAATGATGCTGCTCGCGGTGTTGCAACAGTTAAGAATTCCGCAGGGAGAAATCGCTATCACAGCGATGAACCGGGTTGCTGTTGCGTTGGAACCGCACAAGTGACGGACGGCGACAGCGTCGAGTTGTTTCCGCCGGTGGGTGGCGGGTGAAAGAGAGAAACGACGGCAATGTCATCCGAATTTATCCGCAACCCCCATCTCGATGGCGACGCGTTTTCTTGGCAAGGCGGCAAAACCGGCGCGCTGCTCATTCACGGGTTCACCGCGACGACCACAGAGGTGCGTTTGCTCGGGACCTATCTGCACACGCGCGGCTACACGGTTGCGGGTCCGCTGCTGCCCGGACATCAAACGACGCCGCAAGATATGAATCGCCGCCGCTGGCGCGAGTGGACTGGCGTGGTGGAAGACGCGTACCGGCAACTTGCCACGCGCTGTGAGCGCGTCTTCGTCTGCGGCGAGTCGATGGGCGCGCTGCTGGCGCTTTACCTTGCGAGCGAGCACCCTGAGATTGCCGGCATCGTGGTCTACGCGCCCGCGCTCCGCGTGGCGAATCACGAATCGGCGATGCGCCTGGCGCGTCTCCTCTATCGTTTCGTCCCTCACGTCAAAAAACCAATGGGCACTCCGAGCGCCGCCGACGCGCGCTGGAAGGGTTACTCGGTAACCCCGCTCCCCGCGCTCGTGCAGTTGAACCACTTGCAGCGCGAGGTGCTGAAGCGTCTGCCGCGAATTCATCAACCGCTGCTGGTCATCCAAGGACGACTCGACCGGACGATTGATTCGCGCAGCGGCGAAATTATTATGCAGTCAGTCGCATCGCCCAAGAAAGAAATGCGCTGGCTGGGTGAGTCAACGCATTGCGTCATTCTGGACAAAGAGTGGGAGCGCGCCGCGGAGTGGACGGTCGAGTTTATGGAGCGCGAGGATAGAGGATGAAGACGAACGCAGACTTGATTTCAAAAACGTCGCAAGTCTGAACTTTTACTTGTCCGGTAAATTCAGCGAGATCAGCGTCAAGTCTTCTGTACCGGTGTTTGAGTACGCGTGCGATTCACCCGGCATGACACGGACGATCGCGCCAGGTTTGACAGAAAAATCGTCGTCGTTCACGCGCACGCTGCCCGCGCCGGCGAGAAAGTAAAACAGATGACCGTACTTGTCTCGATGCGTTCTAAATTCGCCGCCGGGCGCAACGCGCGTCAGGACGACTTTGACTCCATCCTCCATCAAGGTCTTGCCGAACACGCGCTGCGTAACTTCCGGTCGGACGGGCTGCCACTCCAGCGAAGCGGCATCGGCGATCTGGCTCATCATTCCTCCTGACTCTACGCGATTTGCGTTGGAGTACTTTCTGTGCGCCAACAACTCTCCTGTTATCACTATACAATCCGCGTACAAGAATGTCAAGGCGATGGTTTGCTGGGCAGGGTGCGTGCAAAGTTGGTAGATTGTCACTTCGAGCGCAGCGAGAAGTCGCGGCTGGCGGCAAAACGGGATTTCTCGTCGCAAAAACCGCTCCTCGAAATGACAGACCTCGCTGGTCAAGCGACTTGGCACACACCCTGTTTGCTGGGTCTGAGCGGTTCTTGCATTCTGCGCGGCTTTGCGATATATTTACTATAGACCGGCAGTGTGGTTATGCCAGCCGTAAACAACAGTCTCCATTCCATAGCGGAGGTGCTCTATGTTAGTTCGAGAGAGAATGACCAAGAATCCCATCATCGTCCATCCGGATACGCCGTTTGAAGACGCGTTGCAACTCCTGCGCGAGAAGAAGATTCGCCGGCTGCCGGTGGTGGACAAGCAGGGCAGCGTGGTCGGGATCGTCGTCGAAAAAGATTTGCTCTACGCTTCGCCTTCGCCGGCAACCTCGCTGAGCGTCTTCGAGGTGCACTATTTGCTTTCCAAGTTGCAGGTGAAAGATGTGATGACCAAGCGCGTGATCACCGTGGGCGAAGACTGCCCGTTGGAAGAAGCCGCGCGCATCATGATCGATCACAAGATCGGCAGTCTGCCGATTGTGCGCGGTAAGGAGTTGGTCGGCATCATCACCGAGACGGACATCTTCCGGGTGATGGCGGAGGCGCTCGGCGGACGCGCGAAGGGTGTCCGCGTTGTCCTGCGCGTGGCGAATCAAAAAGGAGTGCTGGGGATTCTCGCCGGCAAGATCGCCGAGTTGGGCGGCAACATCGTGAGTCTGGCGGTCTTTCTCAGCAGCGACGCGCAGCATCGCGAGATCACCCTCAAGGTACAGGATGCCGATCGCGACGCGGTGGTTAAAGCGATCGAGAAAACCGGCGCGCAGATCAGCGACGTGCGCGAGATCAACGCAGAATATCAGCCGCAACTGATCTCGTCGAAATAGTGTTCGCGGCAAAAGTGAGTTGCGACCTTCCAGATTTTCGCCGGCGGCGACCTGGAAGGTCTTTGATTAGCGCGTCAGCACAACCCGTGCTATAATGCGCCGCGATGGATCAATCGCGCATTCGTAACCTCTGCATCATTGCCCATATCGATCACGGCAAGTCTACGCTGACCGACCGTCTCCTTGAAATCACCGGCACTGTCGCCAAACGTGAGATGGTCGACCAGATGATGGATCAAATGGACTTGGAGCGCGAAAAGGGCATCACGATCAAAGCCAAAGCCGTGCGGATGCTCTACCACGCGCACGACGGCAACGCTTACGAACTCAACTTGATCGATACGCCCGGGCACGTCGATTTCACGTACGAAGTGTCGCGCGCGCTTGCCGCGTGCGAAGGCGCGGTCCTCGTCGTCGACGCGACGCAGGGCATCGAGGCGCAGACGCTGGCGAATCTCTACCTCGCGCTCGAACACAACCTCACGATTATTCCCGTCCTCAACAAAATCGATCTGCCCTCTGCGCGTCCCGATGAAATTTCGGTCGAGATGGAGAAATTGCTCAATGTGCCGAACGAGCAGATCATCCGCGCGTCCGCCAAAGAAGGCACCGGGACGGAGCAAATTCTCGAAGCGATCGTGAATCAAATTCCGCCGCCGGCGGCGAACACCGCGCTGCCGTTGCGCGCGCTGATCTTCGACTCCAAGTACGACGCGTATAAAGGGGTCGTCGCCTACGTCCGCGTGGTGGATGGTCAGTTGCCCAAGAATCAGAAACTGAAACTGATGTCGAGCGGCTTGGAGATCGATTCGCTTGAAGTCGGCGCGTTCCGCCCGAAGATGGTCGCCGGCGAAACGCTGGTCGCGGGCGAGGTCGGCTACGTGGCAACCGGGCTAAAGAGCGTGCGCGACATTCAGGTGGGCGACACGATCACACACGCCGAGAGCGCGGGCGCGGCTGCCGTCGCTCCGCTCCCCGGCTTCCGTCCCGCCAAGCCGATGGTGTTCGCCGGCTTTTATCCCGTCGAAACAAACGATTATCCGCTGTTGCGCGATGCGCTCGACAAGTTGAAACTCAACGACGCCTCGTTGACCTACGACCCGGAGACTTCCGCCGCGCTCGGTTTTGGGTTTCGCTGTGGCTTTCTGGGCTTGCTGCACCTGGAGATCGTGCAAGAGCGGCTCGAGCGCGAATACGATTTGAATCTCATCGCGACCGCGCCAAGCGTGGAGTATCACGTTCTCAAGACGAGCGGCGATGTCGTCACGGTTGACAATCCCGCCGAGATGCCGGACGGCTCGCAAGTCTCCGAAGTGGAAGAGCCGTGGATGCGCATTCAGGTCTTCACGCCGAAGGATTATATTGGCGCGGTGATGGACCTGGTGGTTGCGCGCCGTGGCACGTTCGACAAGATGGAATACCTCGACGAAGTGCGCGTGATGCTCAGTTATTTTATGCCGCTGTCGGAGTTGATCATCGATTTCTACGATCAGCTCAAATCGCGCACGCGCGGGTACGCTTCGCTCGATTATACGTTTGCGGATTACCGCGTCAGCACTCTCGTCAAGCTCAACGTCCTCGTCAACGAAGAAGCCGTCGATGCGCTGTCGATGATCGTCCACCAGGACTATGCGTACGCGCGCGGCGCGCTGCTGTGCAAGAAACTCAAAGAGGTCATCCCGCAGCAAATGTTCCCCGTGCCGCTCCAAGCCGCGATCGGCGGACACATTATCGCGCGTGAGACCATCCGCGCGATCCGCAAGGATGTGCTCGCGAAATGTTACGGCGGCGACATTTCGCGTAAACGCAAGCTGCTCGAAAAACAAAAAGCCGGCAAGAAACGGATGAAGCGTTTCGGTAACATCGAGATTCCGCAGGATGCGTTTATGGCGGTATTGAAATTGGGAGACGCAACGTGACCTTCAAAACTCTACGCATTGACTCGACGGATCAAATCACAACCGTCACGCTCAATCGCCCGAGCGCGCGGAACAGTCTCAACGTCGAATTGATGGAGGAACTGCGCGCGGCGATCGATCAACTGCGCGTCGACGCGGCGACGCGCGCGGTGATCGTTACCGGCGCGGGACGCGTCTTCTCCCTCGGCGCGGACGTCAACATGCTGACGCGCATCGGCGAGACCTACACGCCGGAACAAACCCGCGAAGAAATCTGCAAATGGCGCGCGACGTTCGATGCGCTGGAAGCGCTGCCGCAGGTGACGATTGCCGCAGTGAATGGGTTGGCGTACGGCGGCGGCGTCGTGCTCGCGCTCGCGTGCGATTTTCGACTGGCGTCTTCGCGCGCGATCTTCGGTCTGCCTGAAATTAAATTGGGGATGGTGCTCGCGCTCGGCGGCACGCAGCGGCTGGCGCGTTTGATCGGCGCGAGCGCGGCAAAGGAAATGATTCTGCGCGGGCGCAATGTCACCGCCATCGAGGCGCAGCGGCTCGGCTTGGCGCATCGCGTCAGCGATCCCGGCGACTTGATGGGCTTGGCGCGTAGTTGGGCGCAACGCGCGGTCGAATATTCGCCGCGCGCGACGGCGCTCGCCAAGCGGTTGGTCGATCAATCGTACGAGCGCGACGCGAATGCGTCCGCCGAAGCCGAGACCGCCGCGCAAGTCGAATTGCTGCATTCGCCAGAGTTCCTGGGGCGCGTCAAAGCGTTGGTAGAAAACGGTGAACTCTAAGTCCCGCGCTTCCGCTCTGACTTGGTTCAGTCTGGTTTTGATTTTGCTCGCCGCCGCGCTGTTCCGCTTCTACGGGCTGGATTGGGATCGCGGCTACTTGTTTCACCCGGACGAGCGCAAGATCCTGCTGGTGGCTTCCGGGCTTGCACTGCCCTCGAATCTCCCGGAGTTGCTTTCGCCCGACAGTCCGCTGAACCCAAAATTCTTTGCCTACGGCTCTTTTCCAATCTATCTGCTGAAAGCGCTGAGCGCCTTTGCGCCTCCGGCAGCCGACGCCGTGCCGTGGCGCGATACGAATTTGGTTGGGCTCGCGCTGCTGGGGCGCGCGCTGTCCGGCTTGTTCGATCTCGGCACGATCGCGCTGACGTTTCTCCTCGCGCGAAGATTGTTCGCCGCGCGCGTGGGACTGGTCGCCGCCGCGTGTATCGCCGTCACGGTCATGCACATTCAGCTGGCGCATTTTTATGCCGTGGACACACTGCTGACATTCTTCGTTGTCGCGACGATTTTCTTCGCCGCGCGGTTTGCGGATACCGGCGCGCGCGGCGACGCGCTGCTGATGTCAGTCAGCTTCGGGCTGGCGATGGCGACGAAGGTGAGCGCCGCGCCGCTCGTCGTGCCGATTGGGGTCGCTGCGGTAAGGGCAATTTACCACGAAGACACAAAGACACCCAGCAAAAATCTTCGTGTCTCAGTACATCACAATTTGGGCGAGGAGTCAGCGCTCTCTAGCGCGGCGGCGCCAAAGCCAAGCGATTTCCGTGATATAGACGGCGTTAGAGAACGCCTTCTCCTCAAATCTGTGATGTACCGTGCCTTCGTGTCTTTGTGGTGGATGCGCGTTTGGTCGGTCCGCCAGACCCTGGCGAAAATCTTCGGCGTCGCGTGCGCGGTCTTTGTCGCGACGCAACCGTACGCGTTGCTCGATCCCATCCGCTATTTCGGACAAGTTGGAACGGAATCGCTCGTCGCGCGCGGCTGGCTAGATTTTCCGTACACGCGTCAGTTCGCGGACACGCTTCCGTTTCTGTACCAGATTTGGCAGAGCAGCGTTTGGGGATTCAGCTTGCCGCTCGGAATTCTCGCGTGGGGCGGCAGCGCGCTCTTCATCTGGCAGTGGCGGCGATCGCGCGACTGGCAAAGCGGATTCATTCTGTCGTGGGCGCTGGTTTATTTTGTGATCATCGGCGCGCAGTACGCCAAGTACCCGCGCTATATGCTGCCGCTGGCGCCGTTTCTCTTCCTGATGGCGGCGGTCGCATTCTCACGAATCAGGTGGAACGTATTGCGTCTTCCGTTTTACGTTTTATTCTCAACCGCTCTAGTCGCGGCATCCGTTTATTCGCTGGCATTCGTTTCGATCTATTCTAACGAACACCCCTGGCTGCAAATCTCGGACTGGATCTATCAGAATATTCCCGCGCAATCGGCGATTGCGATAGAGCATTGGGACGATGTGTTGCCGCTCTCGATCCGCGCGGCGGGCGTCGATCGCGCGCCGATTGATTACCGCGAGCAGGTCTTGCCGATGTACGACGCCGACGACGCGACCAAAACGCGGACGCTGGTCGATACGCTCACGGCGAGCGATTACATCATTCTGGCAAGTCCGCGGCTGTACGCGACGATCACGCGGTTGCCGGCGCGCTATCCGGTCTCAGCGCGCTATTACCGCTTGTTGTTCAACGGGCAACTGGGATTCGACCTCGTCGCGTTCGCGCGCAACGACCCGCGCGTGGGCGGTGTGACCATCGTTGACGATCCCATCGGTTCAGTCGGCTTGAATGTGCCGCCGCTCATCGCGGAGCGCGCGCCCAGCGCCGGCGTTTGGAATTGGGGACGCGCCGACGAGAGTTTCATCGTCTACGATCACCCGATGCCGCTTGTCTTCAAAAAGACGCGCGCGCTCACGCGCGCTGAGATCCAATCGCTTTTGACATCCCCGTAAGCGGAGCGAAGCTTTGAAACTTTCGATCTTGATCCCCATCTACAACGAGCGCGCGACGATTCTCGAGATCGTCAAGCGCGTGCAGGCGGTTCCCTTTGAAAAAGAAATCATCGCGGTGGATGATGGCTCGACCGATGGCACGCGCGAGCTTCTGCCACAGATCGAGCAAGAGGGCGTCATCGTATTGCGTCACGACCGGAACCAGGGCAAGGGCGCGGCGATCCGCACGGCGTTGACGCGCGCCACCGGCGACATCATCGTGATTCAGGACGCGGATTTGGAGTACGACCCGCGCGATTACGGGCAACTCATCCAGCCGATTGAAGAGGGACGCGTGAAAGTGGTTTACGGCTCGCGTTTCCTGGGCGCTCGCATGGCGATGTTCTTCTGGCACATGCTGGCGAACAAGATGTTGACGCTCATGACGAACATTCTCTACGACGCGATCCTGAGCGATATGGAGACCGGTTACAAGGCATTTCGCGCGGATGTCATCAAATCCATTCCATTCCGTTCGCGCCGATTTGAATTCGAGCCGGAGATTACCGCCAAGGTCCTCAAGCGCGGCAACCGAATCTATGAAGTCCCGATCTCGTATTACGGCCGCGAGTACAGCGAGGGGAAAAAAATTGGAATGCGCGATGGCTTTGTGGCGATCTGGACGCTGCTGAAATATCGATTCGTGGATTGAGCGAGTGCGCGATCTTCTCGACCGTCACCTTGCAGCGCTGGCGTTCTCGGACGCCGCCACGCGCACGCCGCGGCTGGCTGCTGTTAGCGTAACGCTCGCGGCGCACTTGCTTGGGCTTGCCGCGGTGGCGCGCTATTTTCAGCAGCCGCTTTGGTTCGCGCCCGTACTGCTCGTCGGCTTGCTCGCCCTTCCCTTTTTGATTTACCGTTTGCGCGGCGCGTTGGTGGTGGAGACCCTCGCGCCGCTCTTTTTCCTCTACGCGATCCTCGCGGCGCGGTTCGTCTTCGTCCGCGGCTTGAATGGAACCATCCCCGGTTACTTTGATTATAACGCGCCGGACTTGTCCACGACGCTCTTTCGTATCGAGCCGTGGACAATCTGCGCGGCGGTCTACGCGCTGGCAATCCAATTGCGCTGGCTTGCCGGGTGCGCGTGGGCGCGCGTTGTTACAGGCAGCGCGCTGGTCTTGTTGGTTGCCGCGTTGACGTGGGCAAGTGTGCTGTACATCGGTCAGCGCACGCGCGGCGTGACCGGCAGCGATCCGTTCGCGTACGCGCAGATGGGGATCGATCTCGCGACGCGGAGTACGCCGCTGCATCGCTTTCCACTTTTCGAGAGCGTTGCGCCGCTCGGCATCGCCTGGTCGCCGGTGGTGCACACCGGCTATCATGTGCCGATCAACGCGCGCGGCGACGCGCCGTCCGTGTGGCCGATCGGCGGATCGTTCGCGATGGCGGTGGCGTATCGCTTGATCGGCGAAGAGGGTCTGTATCTGGTCAATCCGCTGGCGAGTTTGTTGCTGCTCGTTGCAGCGGGCTGGTTCGCGTGGGAGTTGTTCTACGATCAAGCCGGGCGCGTGTGGATTGCCGCGCTGAGCGTTGCGATTTTCGCGACCTCGCACACGCTGTTGGATTGGGCAACCGTGCCGATGGTGGACGCGCAAGCCGCGCTCTTCTCGGCGCTGGCGATTGCTTTGGCGCTACGACAAAGGCGGAGATCACACTGGGTCTTGCCGATTCTATGCGGCAGCGCGCTCGGCGCGGCGTATTTTGTGCGGCACACGCAATTGCTGATCGCGCCGGCGCTCATCCTTTTGCTGTGGCAGAAAGATTTGCCGCGCGGTGCGCGGTGGCGCGCCTTATTCTGCGTGGGACTCAGCGCGCTATTGGTCGCCTTGCCCGATCTGTGGTATCATCAAGTTGTCTTCGGCGGCATCTTCAACGTCGAATCGACCGAACAGAATTTGTTCGCGCTGTCGTCGGCGCTATCGACGGGCGCGCTGTTCATCCAGCAAATGCTTGCCGCGCGCGAGTTCGGTTGGATTCTGCCGTTCGCGCTCTACGGCGCGTACCGCTGGGCGCGCGAAAAACGCATCGAGTTCTCTGCGCTCGCGGTGTGGATGGTCGTGCTGCTCGCGTTCCATTCGTTGTACCCGGCGCTTCGCCTGCGCGATCTCTTGCCGGAATTCGCGCCATTGGTCGTCATCACGGCGTACGGAGTCGTCGCGTTCGTCGAGATAGTGTACCGCGGCAGCGGCAACGCGCGGCGACTTGCCGCAGCAGTCGGACTGTTCAGCGTACTCTTTTTGTTGATTATTCGCGTGTGGAATATTCTGCCGTTGGCGTGGAGCGCCGCGCCGCCGGCGTTTGGTTCGATGACCTCGGCGCAGCGCGCGTCGTTCGACCGAATCGCCGCGCTGACGCCGCCAAGCGCAGTGATCGGTTCGTCGCTCAACACGGGACCGCTTGATCTGTTCGCCCAGCGCGAGGCGTTCCATCCCGCGCAGTGGACAGCAGCGGAGCGCGACGTGTTCATCGCCGCGATGTTTCGCGTGGGGCGCACCGTGTACCTGTTGGACGATGGCGCGGAGACGAGCGCGGTGCGGCGCGATTTGTCGGCGCGCTACAGGCTGCGCCAAGTCGCCGTTCTCGACGTGCCGCTCTTTGGCGTGGTCGATGGCACGCCCGGTGCGTTGTGGGAGATACAACCTTGACGGAAGAGCCTTCCGTCCTTCGTCTGAATCGAGTTACCCAAGATGCCTAAACCCATTATTGCAATCGTCGGACGCCCCAACGTGGGCAAGTCCACGCTGTTCAATCGGCTGGTCGAAGAGCGAACTGCCATTGTTTCGGATACCGCCGGCACGACGCGCGACCGGCTCTATGGCAACGCGGAGTTCGCCGGGCGGGAATTCATCGTCGTGGACACGGGCGGTTTGGAATTAGACGCGATGGCGGATCTGCCGGGCACGCCGGCGGCAATGCTGACCGGCGTCCGCGCTCAAGCGCAGGTTGCCATCGACGAAGCGGATGCGGTTGTTTTCATCGTGGATGTGGAGCAGGGACCGGCGCCGTACGATTTTGAGATCGCGAAAATATTGCGGCAGACCGCCAAGCCGGTTTATCTCGTCGTCAACAAAGCGGATAACGAGGCGCGGCGGCAGGACGCGGTCGAATTCTTCCAACTCGGCTTGGGCGATCCGCTGGCGATCTCGGCGCTGCACGGCGTTGGTACCGGCGATTTGCTCGATCAGATCATCGCGCGCTTGCCGGAAGAAAAGGTTGAAGAGCCGCATGTCTTTCCGCAGCTTGCGATCGTCGGTCGCCCGAATGTTGGCAAGTCGTCGTTGCTCAACGCGATCCTGGGCGAAGAGCGCGCGCTCGTCAGCGACATTCCCGGTACGACGCGCGACGCGATCGACACCGAGATCGTCTGGGATGGACAGCCGTTGGTTCTGATCGATACCGCGGGGCTGCGCAAGCGCGGACATATCGATCAGGGAATCGAGAAATACTCATCGCTGCGCGTGTTTCGCGCGATTCAGCGCGCGGACGTTGCGCTGCTCGTCGTCGATGCCGCGGACGGTGTCCTGGCGCAGGATCAACACATCGCGAGTTACATCCTGGCGGAGAACAAGGGCGTGGTGATCGTCGTGAACAAGTGGGATTTGATCGAGAAAGACGATCACACGATGGAGGGATACACCGAGCGCGTCCGTTCGGCGCTCGATTTTATCGCGTATGCGCCGGTGGTGTTCGTGTCGGCGAAGACGCATCAACGCGTGCGGCAGGTGGTCGATCAAGCGATGGTCGCGCGCGCGTCGTGGCAGATGCGCGTACCGACCGGCGAGTTGAACGAACTGATGCGCGAGGCGACCGCGCGGCACAACCCGGCGGTGAAGGGCAAGCGTTCGCTCAAATTTCTCTACGCGACTCAGGCAGCCGCCGCGCCGCCGACGTTCGTCTTTTTCGTCAACGACAAGAAGATGGTGCATTTTACGTA
>JBBIJS010000085.1:0-11207 GCA_037445855.1 Chloroflexota bacterium
GAATGGCTGGAGTACTTTGGCGCGCTGATCCAGGCGGCGGAAGGCAGCGTGCCGCCCTTCGCCGGCGCGTACCTCAACTATGTACGACGCTTGCCGCTCGGCGTCGTCGGACAATTAACGCCGTGGAATCATCCTCTGCTGATCGCGATGAAAAAGGTCGCGCCCGCGCTCGCCGCCGGCAATTCGCTCGTCGTCAAACCATCCGAACTCGCGCCCGTCGCCGTGATCGAATTGGCGCGCATCTGCGCCGAAGCCGGCGTGCCGAAAGGTGTGATCAACGTCGTCCCCGGTTTCGGAGCGAGCGCCGGCAAGGCGCTGGCGGAGCATCCCGGTCTTGCCAAGGTGGACTTGACCGGCGGCACGCCAACCGGGCGCGCGGTCGCTGCCGCCGCCGGACGCAATTTGATTCGCGTGACGGCGGAATTGGGCGGCAAGGCGCCCGTCCTCATCTTCGACGATGCGGATCTAGACGCCGCGGTCAATGGCGCGACCTTCGCCGCGTTCATCGCGTCGGGGCAGACGTGCGTGCAAGGCGCGCGCTTGCTGGTTCAGGCATCCATCGTCGACGAGGTCACGCGGCGTTTTAGCGCCAAAGTTCGTTCCATCCGGATCGGCGACCCGCTGGACCCGAACACGCAGTTGGGTCCGCTGGTTTCGCGCAACCAACTCGAACGCGTGTCTGGGTTTATCGACGGGGCGCGGCGCGAGGGCGCGGAGATTGTTTGCGGCGGCGGGCGTCCGACGAGTCTCCAGTTGCAAAAAGGATATTTCTACGAACCGACGGTCGTTGCTTCTGTGACGCCCAGGATGACCATCGTTCGGGAAGAGATCTTTGGTCCCGTGACGGTCATTCTCCCCTTCACCGATGAGCAGCACGCGATTGATTTGGCGA
The DNA here is from genome assembly GCA_037445855.1 of Chloroflexota bacterium. Classification (GTDB taxonomy): domain Bacteria; phylum Chloroflexota; class Anaerolineae; order UBA4142; family UBA4142; genus DAIDTM01. The sequence continues at coordinate 893 of JBBIJS010000085.1, forward strand.
ATGATTCGCCGTACGGACTGGCGGCGGCGGTGTGGACGCGTGATGTGAAACGCGCGCATCGAGTCGCGCAGTCGCTGCAAGCCGGCGTGGTGTGGATCAACGACCATCACCGCATCGATCCGGCTTCGCCGTGGGGCGGCTTCAAAGACAGCGGCATCGGGCGCGAGAATGGCTGGGAGGCGCTGCGCGAATACACCCAGACGCAAAGCATCATCGTGAACTTGGACCCCGCGCCGTTTGATTGGTACGGTTCCGATTCAGGACAGCGGTACAGCTAAGCGGATGAACGAAGGAGTTGAATTATGTCGCCGACGTTTCTGATATTCCAGCTGCTGAATGGCATCACGTTCGCCGCGTTGCTATTTCTTCTTGCCAGCGGCTTTACGCTGATCTTTGGCTTGATGCGCGTCGTCAGTCTGGCGCACGGCGCGTTCTATCTGGTCGGCGGCTATATCGGTCTCACCGTCATTCGCGCGACCGGCAACTTTTTTATCGGCATGATCGTCGCAGCGGTCGCCATCGGACTGTTGGGACTTGCGATCGAGCGGGGCTTGCTGCGTTTTGTCCGCGGCGAGGAACTGCGCCAAGTGCTGCTGACGATCGGTCTCGCGTTCATCATGGCGGATATGTCTCTGGTGATTTGGGGCGGCGACCCGGTGAGTATTCCAGCGCCGGACTTTTTGAGGACCTCTTTTACCGTCGGCGATCTCACCTATCCCAAGTATCGCTTGTTCGTCGTCCTGGTCGGCGGGCTTGTCGCGGCGGTCTTGTGGTTTCTGCAAAACAAGACGCGGCTCGGCGCGATCATTCGCGCGGGGGTGGATGATATTGAGATGGTCGATGCGTTGGGGATCGACATCAAGCTGGTGTTCAGCGGCGTCTTCTTGGTTGGCGCGGCGCTGGCTGGATTGACCGGCGTGATGGGCGGCGCTTTCCTGAGTCTCTATCCCGGCGCCGATTCAGAAATCCTGCTCCTCGGCTTGGTCGTCGTCATCATCGGCGGTATGGGCAGTCTGGAAGGCGCGGTCGTTGGGAGTCTGGTGGTCGGACTGCTGGACACTTTCGGCAAAGCGTTCTTCCCCGAGCTGGCTTACTTTACGATTTTCGGACCGATGGCGATCATGTTGGCGCTGCGACCGAGCGGACTGTTTGGGAGGATCAAGTGATGTCCGAGCGATGGGGGAAACTCATTCTTGTGCTAGTCCTGCTGGCGCTTGCGGTTGCCATTCCTTATCTGACTACCTCTTTCTACGTGAACTTGTTCACCGAGGTGCTGATCTTCGGTCTGCTCGCGATGAGCATCGATATACTCGCCGGTTATACCGGTCTCACCTCGATGGGTCACGCCGGCATCTTCGGCGTCTCCGCGTACGTCGTCGGTTACACGCTGACCAAAACCACCCTCCCGCTGGAATTCGCTCTTTCGCTCGGCATCGTCGCGTCGATCCTGACGGCAGCGCTCTTCGCCATCATCGCGATCCGCACGACGGGCGTTTACTTTTTGATGGTGACGCTGGCAGAGGGCATGATCGTTTGGGGCATCGCCTACCGCTGGGCTTCAGTGACGGGCGCGGAGAACGGCATTCGCGGCGTGCCGCGTCCGCTGTTCGTCCATGAGTACTGGCAGTTCTTCTATCTGGTGCTCGTTGTATTCGTCATTCTTAGCGCCATTCTGTACCGATTGGTCAACTCGCCGTTCGGTCTGACGCTGAAAGGGATCCGTGAGAGTGAATCGCGGATGCGGACCCTGGGCTATAACACCGCGTTGCACAAATTCATCGGATTCACGATGACCGGCTTTTTCGCCGGAACCGCCGGCGCGCTCTACGCGCTCTACAACGGCTTTGTCAGTCCGTCCGCCGTCGAATTTGCCAAGTCCGCCGAAGAAGTTTTGATGGTGATCGTCGGCGGCGTGGGCACGCTGTTCGGCGGCGTGGTCGGCGCGGCGGTCATCATTTTCACGCGCAACATTGTCAGTCTCTACACCTCGCGCTGGCCCACGATCATGGGGCTGATTTTCGTCGTGACGATTCTTTTTGCGCGGAATGGATTGCTGGGCGCTGTGCGGTCCCTGTTCGAACGAATTGTGCAAGCCCGGCGCGGTCGAATCGAAAGTACAGAGGAGGTGGTGACTGAAGGAACCGAAAGCATTGAGAAGCGCGGCGCGGCGACCCACCTGGAAAATTAGCCGAACCGCATTTCCGCAGGTGAACATTGAGGCAGTGTCATCGAAAGGCAAGACGAATTGTGCCCACTACTCTTTAAGGAGGAGCAACCGATGAAACGGTTATTGACTGTGTTCATGATTGGACTGGGTCTCGTGGCGCTGGCGGCGTGCGCCGCGCCGGGACCGGCAGCGCCGCCGACCGCGCCGGCAACCCAAGCCGCCGCGCAGCCGACCGCAGCGGCGACTCAAGCGGCTTCCGGACCGATCAAGATCGGCATCATGGCGCCGCAGACCGGCACGCTGGCAGCTAGCGGCAAGGACATGATCGATGGGTGGAATCTGTACTGGACGCAGCACGGCACCAAAGTCGCCGGGCGCGACGTCCAAATTCTCATCGAGGATGACGCGGGCAACCCGGACACCGCGCTGACGAAAGCGCGTCTCCTGGTTGAGCAGCGCGGCGTCGATATGCTCGTGGGCAATCTCGCCGCCAACACCGGACTCGCGGTCGCCGATTACGCCAAGGGCAACGGCATCCCCTACTTTCTCCCCATCGTTTCGGCTGACGATCTCACCCAGCGCGCGCGCATTCCCAACGTCGTCCGCTTAGCCGGCTGGACCAGCAGCCAAACGACGCACCCGATGGGCGAGTGGGCTGCGAAGCAAGGGTACAAGACCGCGGTCACTCTCGCGCAGGATTATGCGTTCGGGCAAGAAAGCATCGGCGGCTTTACGCAGACGTTTACCGAGAACGGCGGCAAGGTGCTCGCCCAGTTGTGGAATCCGATCGGGACGCCGGACTTTTCCACGTACCTCGCGCAAATCCAAAGCCAGAATCCAGACGTCGTGTTCGTCGAGGAGACCGGCGCGGACTGCGGTCGCTTCGTCAAAGCATGGAACGATTTCGGTCTCAAGGGCAAGATCGTCTTGCTCGGCAACGAAACGCTGGTCGATCAATCCCTCTTGCGCGGCATGGGTCCGGAAGCGGAAGGGATCGTCAGCATCGGCAAGTTTGCCGAGGGACGCGACGCGCCGGAAACGCAAAGCTTTGTCAGCGATTACGACAAGGCGTACAAACTGCTGCCTTCCTACTACGCGGTGAATATGTATACCGCCGCGCAGTTGATCGCGGCAGCCATCGAGAAAGCCGGCGGCAACGTGTCCGACCATGCGGCATTCGTCAAGACCGTCCAAAGTATCGAGATTACCAATACCCCTTTGGGACCGATCAAGACGGATTCCTACGGCAATCCAATCTTGAACGTCTACCTACGCAAGGTCGCCAAGCGCCCCGATGGCCGTTTGTGGAACACGGTGACTTTTACTTGGCCCAGCGTCTCACAGTTCTGGACGTTCGACATAGCGAGCTATCTCAAGCAGGCGGTCTATAGCCGCGACTTTCAACCCGGCTTCAACGCCACCGATACTCTGAAAAAGTAAAAACGGTTAGTGGACTCGAAGGGTCTGGGAAGACCCTTCGAGTCTCGCCCCGAGGTCCACGCGTGTCAAGTTTTGAGTACGCTGCTCCATCCACGGTGCACGAAGCGACGCGGTTGCTGGCGCAAGCCGGCGCGATGCCGATTGCCGGCGGCACGGACTTGCTGATTCATACGCGCGCCGGGTACAAGTCGCCGCAGCATCTGATCGATTTAAGCGGTCTCGGTCTAAGCTATGTGCGGCACGCAGACGGGGTTTTCGTGATTGGCGCGATGACGACGTTCGCGGAAATCCTTGAAGCGGCAATGATTCAAAATGAGTTATCTTGTTTAGTGCAAGCCGCCGCCGAAATCGGTTGCGCGCAAACGCGCAATCTGGCGACGATTGGAGGCAACCTCTGCTCAGCGGTTCCGTCCGCGGATGCCGCGCCGTCGCTCCTGGCGCTCGACGCACGCGTCAAACTCGCGGGACGCGACGGAGAGCGAGTCCTGCCGTTGAATGAATTTTTCGTGGGACCGAAAAGGAGCGCGTTGAAACCGGGCGAGATCATGTTAGAAATTCAGATACCCGGACCGCCCGCGCGAACCGGCACGCGCTTTCTCAAAATCGGACGGCGCAACGCAATGACGCTCGCGGTCGTGAGCGTCGCGGCGCTGATCGCGCTCGATCCAACCGCGCGCGCGATCGAACATGTCCGGCTCGCGCTCGGCGCGGTCGCGCCGATTCCGCTGCGGGCGACGAAAGCGGAGAATCTGCTGCGCGGTTGTGAGATTTCCGACTCGCTCATCGAACGCGCCGCGGCGCTTGCCGCGGAAGAAATCACGCCGATCACGGATCTGCGCGCGACGGCGACGTATCGACGCAAGGTGAGCCGGGTGCTGGCGCAACGCGCTTTGACGCAAGCCGCGCAGCAGGCAAAGGCATCCACATGACCGGACGACCGATCGAACTGCGCGTCAACGGACAAACCGCGCAAGTCATCGTCGAACCGCCAGACCTCTTGGTGGACGTGCTGCGCGATCAACTAGGACTGATCGGCACGAAAAAAGGTTGCGGCACCGGCGAATGCGGTGCGTGCACAATTCTGCTCGATGGACGGTTGGTCAATGCGTGTCTCGTCCTCGCGGTGCGGGCGCACGGCAAGGACATTCTGACCATCGAAGGATTGGGGACGCCGGAAAACTTGCACCCCTTGCAAAAATCTTTTATCGAGCATGGCGCGGTGCAGTGCGGTTTTTGCGCGCCGGGAATGCTGCTCTCCGCCAAAGCGCTGCTCGATCAGAATCCGCATCCGACCGAGCTGGAAATTCGCCGGGCGATTGCCGGCAATCTCTGTCGCTGCACCGGCTACACCAAGATCGTGCAAGCGGTCCAAGCGGTTGCCGGCGGGGATGGCGAGCGATGAACCACGTCATCGGGCAGCGGATTCCGCGGCACGACGCGCTGCTCCAAGTGACCGGCAGATTGGAGTACGGCATCGATCTGACGCGGCGCGGGATGCTGCACGCGAAGGTGCTGCGGAGCGGATTGCCGCACGCGCGCATCGTGAAGCTGGATACGACGCGCGCCCGGCAGCTGCCGGGCGTCGCGGCAATTATTACTGCGGCGGATGTGCCCAACAATCGTTTTGGGTTTACGCACCTCGATCAACCTTTGCTCGCCGAAGACAAGGTGCGCTACTGGGGCGATGCCGTGGCGGTGGTCGCCGCCGATTCGCTCGACACGGCGGAGCAAGCCATCGGCCTCATCGACGTGGAGTACGAACCGCTGCCGGCAATCTTCGATCCGATCGAGGCGATGGAGCCGAACGCGCCCAAGGTGCACGGCGAGAGCAACATCGCGTCGCATCTCAAGATTCGCTTCGGCGACATCGCGGCGGGCTGGTCGCGTTCGGACGAGATCGTCGAAGACACCATCACGACGCAGATGGTCGAACATGCGTCGCTGGAGCCGCACGCCGCGCTGGCAGAAGCGGATCCGCGCGGAATGCTCACCGTCTACAGCAGCGTGCAGCGACCGTTCTTGATCGCCAGCGACTTGGGCAAGATTCTCAAGCTGCCTTTGAACCGGCTGCGCGTGGTGGCGACGCCGGTGGGCGGCGGGTTCGGCGGCAAGAATGAAATCACGATGGAGCCGTACCTTTGCCTGCTCGCGCTGAAAACCGGCAAGCCGGTCAAGATTGTCTACACGCGCGAAGAGGAATTTCAGGCGACGACGATTCGGCACCCGTACGTCGCGCATTTCAAAAGCGGTGTGAAAAAGAATGGGACGCTCGTCGCGCGACAGATCAAGGTGATCAGCGATGCCGGCGCGTACGTGTCCTGGGGCGAGTCCACCTTGCACAAAGCGTGCATTCACGGCGCGGGACCGTACCGCATTCCCAACGTCAAGATCGACGGCTATTTGGTTTACACGAACAACAACATCGGGGGCGCGATGCGCGGCTTTGGCGTTCCGCAACTCGGCTTTGCGCACGAATGTCACACCGATCATATCGCCGAGACACTCGGAATGGACCCGCTCGAATTTCGGCTCAAGAATTTGATGGTCGATGGTTCAGCGCTGCCGACCGGGCAGGTCCTGGATCAAGTAACGATCCGCGAGACGGTTCGCCGAGCCGTCGAGATGATCGGATGGAAGTCAGAGGTGGCGCGTGAAGAAGCGCGGTAAAGGCATCGCCTGCATGATCTATCCGATTGGCTTTACGTCGTACGCCAATCCCAGTTCGGCTTTCGTCAAAGTCAACCCGGACGGGACCGCCGTGGTGTTGACCGGCGCTACGGATGTCGGGCAAGGTTCCACGACGGTGCTGGCGCAGATTGCCGCCGAAGAGCTGGGCATCGCTTACGCCGACGTGACGATGGTCACCGCCGATACCGAACGGACGCCGTACGACCTGGGTTCGGTCGCCAGTCGAGTAACGTACATCGCGGGCAACGCGGTGAAGCGTGCGGCGGCGGAAGCGAAACAGATTCTGCTCGCAGTCGCGGCAGGGATGCTCGACGTGATGAGCGCAGACGAGCTGACGGCTGGCAATGGATGGGTTTTCGTCACGCAGACGCCGGAGCGCCGCGTGCCCATCGCTCAAGTCGCGAAGGAAGCGACGCTGACGAAGGGTCGTCCGCCGATGGGCGACGGCAGTTACAACCCCGCGACGACTTTTCTCGATCCTGAAACCGGACAAGGCAAACCGTACGAGACCTATGTCTTCGCGACGCAAATCGCCGAGGTCGAAGTCGACACGGAGACAGGGGAGGTGCAAGTTCTGCGGATCGCCGCGGCGCACGATTGCGGCAACGCGATCAACCCACTGCTGATCGAAGGACAGATCGAAGGCGGCATTTCGATGGGACTGGGCTATGGGTTGTTCGAAGAGATCGTGCAAACCGATGGGGTGGTGAAGAATCCGCAGTTCACAGATTACATTTTACCGACCGCACTGGATATGCCGGAGATACAGGTCGCGCTGATCGAAGCGCCGGTTGCCACCGGTCCCTTCGGCGCGAAGGGAGTGGGCGAACCGACCTCGATTCCCACCGCTCCCGCGATCGTCAACGCCATCTATGATGCCGTCGGAGTCCGCCTGTGCGATCTGCCGGCAACGCCAAGCAAAATTCTCGCTGCCCTCGATAAAAAAAGAGGAGCACCCAATTTCAAGGAGGAGAAGAAATGAGCAAGAGAACTCTGATCGTCATCACGACCCTGGCTATTCTCGTCGTGATGGTGGCGTGCGCGCCGCCCGCTGCCGCGCCAACGGCGGCGCCCGCGCCCGCGACGAGCGCGCCGGCGCCGGCAACCAGCGCGCCCGCGCAGCCAACTACCGCGGCGGCGCAACCGACGACTGCGCCAGTCCAACCCACTGCCGCGACCAGCGCGAAAGGACCCATCAAGATCGGCATCATCGCGCCGACGACCGGCAACTTTGCCGCGAACGGGCAGACGATGATCAATGGCTGGAAGTTGTGGTGGGACAAGAACGGTTACACCGTCGCCGGTCGCGAAGTCCAAATGTTTTATGAGGACGACGCCGGCAACGCCGATACCACCCTGACGAAGGCGCGCCTGCTCGTCGAGCAACGGCAAGTTCAAATGATCGTCGGTCCGTTGTCGGCGGCGACCGGTCTTGCTTTGGCGGGGTACGCCAAAACGACGCCCAACATCATGTACTTTTACCCCATCGTGTCTGCCGATGACCTGACCCAACGCACGCCCCTGCCGAACGTGCTCCGCATTGCGGGCTGGACGAGCAGTCAAACCACTCACCCCTTCGGCGAGTGGGCGTACAAGCAAGGTTACCGAAAGGTGGTGACGGTCGGTCAAGACTTTGCGTTCGGCGCTGAGACCATTGCCGGTTTTGTCCGGACGTTCAGCGAAGCGGGCGGTCAAGTCGCGTTGCAGATCTGGCACCCCATCGGCGCGCCGGACTTTGCGCCGTACATGGCGCAGATTCAAGCCGCCAATCCCGACGTCGTTTTCATCGAAGAATCCGGCGGCGACGCCATCAAGTTCGTCAAGGCGTGGAGTGACTTTGGGCTAAAGGGCAAGATCGTTCTCCTCTCGAACGAGACGACCCTGGATCAATCCGCGCTCGGAGGGATGGGTCCCGAAGCCGAGGGCCTCGTCTCGGTGGGGCACTTTGCGGAAGGACGCAACGATCCAGTCACGCAGCAATTCGTTTCGGACTATGACGCGGCGTACAAGAAACTGCCGTCGTACTATGCCGCGGATATGTACACCGCCGCGCGTATTTTGTCGGAATCGATCGCTAAGGTCAACGGCAATGTCGAAGACATTGCCGGCTTTGAGAAAATCGTCTTGGCGAGCGACCTGAGCAGCACACCCATGGGACCGGAGAAGATGGACTCGTATGGCAATCCCATCGAGAATGTCTATCTGCGCCAAGTCGTGAAACGCCCCGACGGAAGGTTGTGGAACACCGTGACCTTCACCTGGCCCAACGTCTCGCAGTTCTGGACGTACGCCCCAGCGGATTTCTTGAAGAATCCGGTCTACAGCCGCGATTTCCAGGGAATCAAAAAATAAGCACCCGCACCCCTTTTCGCCAATCGTCACGTGGTGGGAATCCAATCAGATTCGAATTCATGGATACCCGTGACGATTGGCGACCCTCCCCCGTCATCGACGGGGGAGGGCGAGGGAGAGGGCGACTGCAATTCGAATGAGGACTGGTGGATTATGGCTGAAGGTCCAGTAAGGGCTACACCTTCCAACGACTCGATTGCGCTGGCGCTTGAGAACGTCTCATGCGCCTTCGGCGGACTTCGTGCGGTCGACCGAGTGAATTTGAGCGTGTCCGTCGGCGAACGACGCGCCATTATCGGTCCTAATGGGGCTGGTAAAACAACGCTCTTCAATTTGATCTCCGGCGAATTGTCCGTGAGCGAGGGACGCGTCCTGTTGTTTGGGCAAGATGTCACCTCGATGCCGCCGCATCGCCGCGTGGCGCTGCGGCTGGGGCGCACCTATCAGATCACGAATGTGTTCCAGAAACTGTCCGTCGAGGAAAATGTCTTGCTGGCAGCGCAAGGTCTCTCGAATATAAAGTTCTCGCCGTATCGTTCTCTGCCGCGTGGCGGACCGATCGGTGAAAAGGTCACCTCCGCGCTAGAGGCGACTGGATTGGGCGACCAAGCCCATCTGCCGGCGCAAAAATTATCCTACGGCGAGCAACGCCAGCTTGAACTCGCGCTCGCGCTCGCCGCCGACCCCAAGGTGTTGATGCTGGACGAACCCGCCGCCGGCTTGTCCGCCGTCGAACGCACGCGTATCGCCGCGTTGATTCGCAGTCTGCCCAAGACACTGACGATCATTCTGATCGAACACGATATGGACCTCGCGCTCGGCTTGGTCGATATGGTGACCTGTCTGCACTTTGGCAAGGTGATTGCCGACTGCGACCCCGCCGGCATTCGCGAAAATGCTCAAGTGCAAGAGGTTTATCTGGGAGTAGGTTAAATATGCTTCAAGTCCACGATCTGCAAAGTTACTACGGCGGCGCGCACATCCTGCGCGGCGTTACTTTAACCATTCCCGATGGCAAGGTGGTGGCGCTCCTGGGTCGGAACGGTATGGGCAAGACCACGCTGGTGCGCTCGATCATGGGAACGATGCCGCCGGTCGTGCGGCAGGGCAGCATTCTTTATGAGGGTGAAGAGTTAGTCGGCAAAGCCCCGCACGAAATCGCGCAGCGCGGATTGGGGCTGGTGCCGCAAGGGCGGCGGGTCTTTCCGTCGCTCACCGTTCAGGAGCATCTGACCGTCGCTGCCCGTCCACCGCGAAAGCAATCAGACACCCGCGTGAACTGGACCCTGGAAAAAGTTTACGAACTCTTTCCGCGTTTGGCGGAACGCAAGCAACATCGCGGCAATCAACTCAGCGGCGGCGAACGCCAGATGCTCGCCATCGCCCGCGCGTTGATGACGAACGCCGATCTGCTGCTGATGGACGAACCGTCCGAGGGACTGGCGCCGCTGATGGTGAAGCAACTTCGGCACGACTTTCAGGCGCTCAAGGCGTCCGGCGTGCCCATCTTCTTGGTCGAACAGAACGTGGGACTGGCGCTCGCCGTCGCCGATGTGGTCTATATTATCGAGAGCGGTCAGGTGGTCTATCAAGGGCAACCGGAAGAAGTGGCTGCCAGCGACGAAATCAAACGCAAGTATCTCGGCGTCGTGTGAGACAGTAAACAGT
>JBBIJS010000086.1:0-5832 GCA_037445855.1 Chloroflexota bacterium
TGCGCTTGGGATTCGCCTTCGCCTTGTTGATGATCGTGCGCATCAGCTCGCGCCCCTTGCCCTGCCGAGCTTCCAACTGCTCGCGATATTTCGTAAGATCGATCGTCTTACGTGCGACGCCGCTCTCCATGGCTGCCCGCGCGACGGCGGGCGCTTCCCACAGCAGCACGCGCGGATCGATCGGCTTCGGCACGATGTATTCGGTTCCGAAACGGAGCGCGGTCAGCCCGTACGCTTTCAGCACGGAATCCGGCACGTCTTCTTTCGTCAGCGCGGCGAGCGCACGCGCAGCAGCCACTTTCATTTCTTCGTTGATCGCTTTCGCGCGTACGTCCAGCGCGCCGCGGAAAATGAACGGGAAGCCAAGTACGTTATTGATCTGATTCGGATAATCGCTGCGCCCGGTCGCGATGATCGCATCGGGGCGCGCGGCTTTGGCGAGTTCGTATTTGATTTCGGGATCGGGATTCGCGAGCGCGAAGATGAGCGGTTGCTTCGCCATCGTCTTGACCATTGCCGGCGTGAGCAAATCTTTCACCGACAGCCCGAGGAACACGTCCGCATCCTTGACCGCGTCGGCGAGCGTGCGCGCTTTGGTGTCTTGCGCGAAGATTTCCTTGTACGGATTCATCCCTTCGACGCGGCCCTTGTAGACCACGCCTTTGGTATCGACCATCATCACGTTCTCGCGCTGGACGCCGAGGCGAATCCAGAATTTGCCGCAGGCGACCGCGCTCGCGCCCGCGCCGCTGATGACCACGCGAATCTGATCGGCGCGCTTGCCGGTGATTTCCAGCGCGTTGAGCAAGCCCGCGCCGGAAATGATCGCGGTGCCGTGCTGATCGTCGTGAAAGACCGGGATGTTCATCGCCGCCTTGCACTTTTCCTCGACTTCGAAACATTCCGGCGCTTTGATGTCTTCGAGATTGATGCCGCCGAACGTCGGCTCGAGCGCTTTGACGACCGCGATGATTTCCGCCGGCGTCCGCGCGTTGATCTCAATATCGAACACGTCGATGTCGGCGAAGCGCTTGAAGAGCAAGCCCTTGCCTTCCATCACCGGCTTCGCTGCCAGCGGTCCGCGGTCGCCCAAGCCGAGGATCGCCGTGCCGTTCGAGACGACGGCGACGAGATTGCCTTTCGCGGTCAGTTCGTACGCCGTCTCCGGATCGCGCTCCACTTCCAGCGTCGCTTCCGCGACGCCGGGCGAATACGCCAGCGAGAGATCGCGCTGGGTCAGCGCCGGCTTGGTGGCAATGACTTGAATCTTGCCGGGACGTCCCAACCGGTGGTAGTCGAGCACTTCTTGTTTAGAGACTGGCATGGATAATTCCTTTCATCGGAAAATTGGCAAGCGAAGCGCCCTCATCCCCATCGCAAGGTGAGGGCATTTGCGGCAGCGCCTACGGATAGTAAACAACATCAAATCAGATTTGTCAAATAATCGCGCGCAGGGGCGAGCCGCCGACTCGCCCCTACGTGAACATCAATACGATTTTGCCAATCCCCAGCGTCCACGCGACGCTTCGCCATGTTATGAATCGCGTTTGGCGATCTGCTGACACAGCAACTCGACCGCCTCTTCCGGTTGAGCGACGACCTGGAGCAAGCCGGCTTCCTCATCCGTGACCGGCAAATACTCGCGCCACGCGCGCAGCACGCCCGCCCATGCCTCGCCGAGCAGGATGATCGGCTTGCGCTGTTTCTGATCGATCTTGGCGAGATTCCACACGAGCGCGAGTTCCGCCAGCGTCCCCATGCTGCCCTTCAAAACGATAAACGCGTCCGCGCGCTGCTGCATCGTGCGGATGCGCGCGAACAAATCCTCGCTGGGCACGGTCTCATCCAAATACGCGTTCGGCGCGAGCCAGGCAAACTCGTCGGAGATGACGCCGACCGCGCGCCCGCCATTTTCTTTCGCGCCGCGCGCGGATGCTTCCATCGTTCCAGCATAGCCGCCGTTCATCACGACGAATCCCGCGCGCGCCAATTGTTTGCCGACCGCGTACGCTTCCGCGTACTCGGCGCTGCCGGGCTGGACGCGTGAGCCGCCAAAGACAGCGGTGATGCGATGATTATTCTGATTCATGGTGCTCCTCGTCCGCGTGATGCGGCTCGCTCGCCATCGTGCCCTCCACCGGCGGCAAGGACTCGCCGCCGAGAAATTCCGCCACCGCTTGACGCATACTGCGCAGTAATTTCTTGTCGCTGCGCTCGCTGTAATGTTCGGCAAAATCGACCGCCGCATCTTCCAGCGCGACGGTCTCGTCTTCCTGGTTCAAGAAATAGTGATGGTCCATAATCCACAGGTACAAATCCGCTTCCGTGCGTCGCGGAAATTCTTTCAGCATCTCATGCTGGCGGATGATCGTCACCGCGGGCAAATACAGATGATCGTACCAGCTCGCGACTGCGTCCGACCACAGAATGCGGTGCTGCTGTTCGATCCCCATAAAATAGCGATGCACCGCGATATGTTCGATCAGACGCGCGTACCCGCCCGGCTCGGAGAACCGGATCGCTTGATCGGGGCGCAGCTTGTCGATCTGCGTCTTTTCGAGGAACTCGGCGTACTCGCCGACGATTTCCAAATCGGCAGCGGTGAGGTCCGGCGAGAGCGGCACGCGCGTCTGCACCTCGATCACTTCGCCTTCGATGAACTGCTGTCCGCGTTCCCGCGCGACGCTGACGCGATGATGCCCGTCACGCACGAAATAGAATTCGCCCACTTGATAGAGCTGCACCGGCGGCAAATCCACCTGCTGATAGTACGCGCGGTCGATGTTGCGCCAGCGCGCTTTGGTGCGGATCTGCGTCGGCAGGAACGCGCGATCGAAATCGTTATAGCGCAGCGTCGCGCTGCCGATGACCTTGTCGATCGGCACGGTTAGCACGCCGCGATAGGATTGCCCGAAAACCTTGAGCGACCGCTTGACCGCATCGAACGACAGCGGTTCGTTCGGACGACGCGCGACCATCGCGGCGATCTCACGGAGGAATGCCTTGACGCGCGCGCGGTTGAAATCGGTTTCGGTTTGGGATTGAAAGTCCATCATTCTCACTGCGGAATTTCTAGCACCTTGAATCCATACGTGTTGACCACCGTCGTCGCGCCGACCTGGGTAATGGTTTCGGCGCGGTTGTCGTAAACGTGAACGTGACCGTGAATCAGATAACGCGGCTTGTAATGCTCGATCAACCAATTGAAGGATTTGAAACCGCGGTGCGGCAGATCAGTCCCATCATGAATCTGGTACGGCGGCGCGTGCGTTAGCAGAATGTCGAGATAGCGATTGCGCCGCGCGCGGTTGAGCACCAGCGCCGGCGACAGCGCGGCAACTTTGGCGCGCATTTCGTTTTCGGTGTATTGAAACTTGGGCCGGTTATTGTAGCGCGGCGATCCTTCTAGCCCAGCAATCAGCAGCCCTTTGTATTCCACCACGCGCGCGTCGATGTTATCGCAGCCGTCCGGGTATAGTTTTTCGCCCCCATCGCCGCCGTGATTGCCCATCACGTAATAAAGCGGCACGTTCAGGATCGAGACGATGTACTCGAGATAGTCCGCCGGCAGATCGCCCGACGACAAAATCAAATCGACGCCGTGCGCGATCTGCGCGAGCGCTGGACCTTGCAATGCTTCGACGACCTGATCGCTGACCGTGAGGACTCGCATAGGCCTGCCACTAAACAATCGCCCCGACCAAGCCAAGCGGGTCAGGGCGTGCTTCGTTCCAAGTCAAGTATACGCGCGGCGGGGAAAAAGTCAAACGGAAAAGCAGAGATGAATCATCTTCCGATATCTGACTTGCCTTCCCTGACAACCCTGTTCGAGTGAGAGACCAAGGGATTATGAGATATGGAGTCAGTTACCCGACGCGCCAGAAAACTGCATTTGGTTTTTTGGAATTTCACCCATCCAGTTCAGCAAACAAGTCATGGGAGCAAGCAATTAAGCGATCTGATTTTTGTTAGGTGTGGCGCAACCTTCACGTAGCATCTCTAGCGCATTAGAAGCATCTGGCGAAATTACTGCCGCAATCCGCATGTGAGGTTCCAGACGGGTGGTTGCCTTGGGGACCCATTCGCGCTTTCCGTCCGAACACCGTACGAGAACACACCCCGCTGGTAATCCCAGTGAACGCACTTGTTTACCAGCAAACGGAGCATCTGCGCCGATGGTGAATTCTACGACCATCGGTTCTTTCAAGATGTGCTCCCCACCGCTGCGTTTTAGATCGCGTTCCAAGAGCGCTTCGTAAATCGGCAAGTCCTTTAGATATTCAGCCACGGCATACGCGCAGAAACAACTCGTCAACAAAGGCAGCATCTGGGAATAATCGCCCGTCATTTCGACGATGAGCATAATCCCTGTCAGTGGGGCGCGAACGATGGCGGTGAAGTACGCCGCCATTCCAACGACGGCAAAAACTTCGGGTATGGGTACGACATTGGGTAATACGCCGTGAGCGATTTGTCCGATTGCCAAGCCCATCAATGCGCCGAGTACAAGCAGTGGCGCGAAAATTCCCCCCGGCGCGCCTGTTCCGTAACTGATCGCGGTCAACAAAAGACGTACTCCAAAGAAAACAGGAATGGTTGCAAAAAGCAATTCACCTTTGAGAGTAGACTCTGCCAAAGTGTTCCCACTTCCGATCATCAGTGGAGAAAACCATCCAACCAGTCCAATTATTCCGCCAGTAATTGCGGCGGCTGGGAGCACACAGCGCGCTGGCAAGTGCGCATACCATTCAATCGTAATAAGCAAACTACGATTGAAAAGTACTCCTAATGCGCCAGCAAATACTCCCAACACGGCAAATATCGGTAGTGCTGCCAGCGGAGGTAACGGATAACTGGGAACAGCAAAGACGGGAAACTGGCTTGAGCCAATCTGCACTATAATATCCGCTATGACGGCAGCTACGAACGCTGCGCCAAACATGATGGGCTGGAAATCGCGCCGCACTTCTTCTAGAACAAAGACTAGCCCAGATAACGGCGCATTGAACGCGGCGGCGAGTCCCGCGCCCGCGCCAGCCGAAATCAAAGTCAGACGTTCCCGCTCTGATACTTTTAACCAGCGTGAGATGGCATCGCCAATCGCACCGCCCATTTGGACGGTCGGTCCCTCTCGTCCCAAGGTCAAGCCACTTCCGATGGCAATGATGCCGCCAAAGAACTTGACTGGCAAAACACGTTTCCATTCAAGTTTGCGGAAGCGCTGGAGCACGGCTTCCAAATGGGGAATGCCACTGCCGCTGACTTCGGGCGCGTAGCGGCGCGTAATGGCGACTGAAATTCCAGCGCCCAGCATCGTAAACACTACAGGAAAAATCCATCCCAGCGTGGGCATGCTGTGCGCCCAGGAAATTAGTCCATTTCTAAAATCATCCGCGCTAGACAATACGACACGGAAAAGCAAGGCGACGATGCCGGCGCCAGCGCCAACTAGCGCGGCTCGCGGGAAAATCCACCGTCGTTGTTGGCGGATATCGAGGTATTCTTGAATTTCAGAACTTATCGAATTGTCTTTATCGTCTGCACGCAAAGATGCTTTATTGTCAGTTTCGTCATTCATGAGGGTAGAATAATCCTATGGCTCCCATCAGGAGGAAATGTCGAATCCCACCAAGAGCGGTATGACTACTTATCCGGCTGCAATTTCGCGGTAGAATCTTCCCAAGCGGCAGTTTACACTGCAATTCTCGCGAGGGTAAGTATGCTGAGCACTATCAAATGTCAAGATTGATCCTGGATTCTGCTAGAGTTGTTGCATCGGCGTCGCGGTCTTGCCGCACATTCATTATACCACGCTCGCCGCTCGCTCACAAT
>JBBIJS010000086.1:5932-11147 GCA_037445855.1 Chloroflexota bacterium
GGCGTCGCGGTCTTGCCGCACATTCATTATACCACGCTCGCCGCTCGCTCACAATGGTTTCAATGCAGTCGGGCGAATGAATTCGCCGCAACACGGGCATGCAGCCGACCTTCGTCGGCTGAGCCAGTCGCCGCAAGGCGACTTGGTACTGTTGTTGCAGCGACTTGAGTCGCCAGCACCAAAAATCCTCCCGCAAGAATTGAATCTCGCGGGAGGATTAACCGAATCGCATTTCGCGTTGCCGCTACTGCGTGACCGTGATCGTTCCCTTCATCCATGGATGCGGCGTGCAGTGGAACGAGAATGTCCCCACGGTATTGAAACTGAAACTCCACGTGTCACCGGGATTCAGATTGCCGGAATCGAACGCGCCATTATCCGCCGTCACCGTGTGCGCTAGACTGCCGGTGTTTGTCCACGTCACCTTGTCACCCACGTGAACGGTGAGGGTCTGCGGATCAAAGCCCCACGACAGCGCGCCCACGTCGCGCTGCACGATGTTGGCGGACACGCTTGCCGGCGTCGGCGCGGGCGTGGCGGTGGGCGCGGGCGTGGCTGCCGTTGCCGCCGCGTTCGCGGTGGGCGATGGCGTCGCGGTGGGCGTCGCCGTCGGAGTCGGTTTGGGCAAAGGCGGCGTCACGGGGTCGGAAACCGCGGACGCCGAATGATTCGTGCCATCGTACGTCGAGAAATCAAAGAGCAGCTGCGCGACATTCGCGGGGACCGCGTTGTTTGGATCCACAATGCCCGTCACGATGATGAAAGGTCCTAGCGTCCCACCGACCGGAATCGGCACGCCCTGGCTCGACCATTGCACGGTGGTACCGAGGACCTCCGCCGGATTGGCGCCATCGAGATTGATCAGCCCGGACTTGACGAACGCCAATCCATTCGGCAGCGTGTCGCGCAAGGTCCAATTCGAAAGTGGACTCCCGCCTTGGTTGACGATGGTCGCCGTGTAGGTCATCGCAGCGCCGCTGCGCACCGCCGACATTCTGACCTCCGCCGGTGGATAATATCGATCGTTCCAATACAAGCCGTTCAACTGCATCACGTACGCTTCGACATCCGCAATTTGCTGCTGAGTCAAAAGTTTGTGATCGCCCCAGCCAATCATCGACACCAGCGGACTATCCCCGGCGGGTCGTGAGCCGTGCTGAACGAACACGTCGATCAATTTCACGAATGCCTGCGGATCGCCTTGCGCGTCTCCCAGGAAACCCGGATCAATCGGATTCAATAGCGGCACCGATCCATCACCCGAGCCCGGATTAGCGATGCCGTTCGCGCCGCGGTCGCCGTGACACGTCACGCAATTCAAGGCGAACAAAAGCCGCCCCTGGTACGGATCGCCGTGAATGTTGACCGCGTCGCCGTTCTGCGTAAGATCAGCGCCCGCCACCGGCGCAAAGATCGGATTGCCGCCGTTCTCGACCGGGCTGAGCGGGTTGGGCGTGGGTGCGGCAGCCAGCGCGAGCTGCCACGTCGCGATCAGCGCGAGCGCGAGAACGAACGGGACCGCCCACCGCCGCTTGCGCGCGGCACGCGGCTGACTTGGACGAAGGTCCATCGACATTGTGATTTCCCCCTTGCGAATAGATTTGCAAAAGTATTGGTCGGTGCGAGTGGATCATCGCACGCTCAGCGCGGCTTGCCGACCGCCGCGCTGACTTGAGGTCCGGCAGCGCGGCTTTGAAGCGGCAGCGCGGCGAGCCGCCACCCCATCCGCGCGAGCCAGCGCGCGTCCAGCATCCCGCGCACGATCTCGCGATACATCTGATGCCCGGACACCGCGCCGAACAACATATGGCGCAAATGCGCGTCCCGCTCCGCCAGCGCGATCACGGCGTTGAGGAAATGCCATTTGCTCATCGCGATGGCGAGCGCGCGCATCGCTCTGCCGTACGGCAGATCGTCGGTGATGTCGCGGCATGCCGCGTGATACGCGCGAAACGAGTGCGCCGAGATGCCCGCCGTCAGCATCGTCTCCGCCGCCCGCGCGCCGGTCTGGAGCGCCGAGTTGACGCCCTTGCCTTTGAACGGGCGCACCAGCCCCGCCGCGTCGCCGACGATCACGTAGCGGTCGCCGGAGAAAGCGCGCGCTTGCGAAACCGGGAAGCGTCCTTTGAAAAACGCCAGGTCATCGTCGCCTTGCGCGTCGTCCAAGCGCGGCAGCACCGCGCGCACCGCCGCGCTGCGTAAGAATCGATCCATCATGCCGGCATCCACCCGCTCGCCGGCGATGTTCATCGTCAGATGATTGCCCTTGGGCGTCACCGCGCCAAATTCGATGCCGCGGGTCGACGGTAGGAACGCGTGAATGCAATTGCCAAACGCATCCATAAAGTCTAGCGGCGGATGCACTTTGGTCACGATGCTGGCGAGGAAACGCGGCGCGCGATAATCGGTCGCGCGCTCGAACACGACCGCGGTGCCGTCGTCCGAGCCGAACGCGCCGACGGCGACATCGGCTTCCGAGTTGCCGCTCTCGCTGTAGACGATCACGCGGTCGGCATGAAATTCCAGATCGGTGACGCGGCTGCTGATGACTTGGATACCGCTGGCGCGCGCCTGCTCCAGCAAATAATCGTCGAACTGCACGCGGCGCACAGAATACGCCGGCGGATCGTCCGATTCCAACAGGATCGCGCGGTCGTCCGAGTGCAAAACATAGCCCGTAATCTCGCGCTGCACCAGGTGGCGCGGAAACGGAATGCCGAGCGATTCTTCCAGAATCTGATCGATCGGGGGCGACAGGACGCCGACGCATTGATTGAAATGCTGCTCGCCGGCAAACACCTTGCCCTCGAACAAAGTGATTTGAATCTCGCGCCCGGCGTGCCGCGCGAGATTCCGCAGCGACAGCGCCGCGCCCACCCCGCCCGGTCCGCCGCCGATGACGACGACGCGCGCGCCGTTGTCCAGCGGGCCCAGCCCTTCAAAAGGTTTGTTCATCGTCTGCCCACACCGGATGCCGGGAACGCTGCCGCAGCGAATTCCTGAAGGATCGCCTTGCCGACGCGCGCCATATTGCGCGGAGAGAGGATCATTCGGCAGATCTCGGCGTAATTCGCATCGCCGGTAAAGAGCGCCCACAGCGTTTGATTGAGCACACGCGTCTCATGCGGCGTATCGGCTTCCGCTCTGAGCGCGCGTCCCAGCGCGCGCATAAACAACGCGTTGCGTTTGGAGCGCTCGACCAGACCGAACACCACGCGCCCAAACCGGTTGTCGCGCGCAACCGCGCGGCACACCGGCGCGTAGTGCGCGGAGAATGCGGCGCGGCTAACGCCGTGCCGCAGCGCGGTCTCCGCCGCCGCGTGCGCGGTGACCAGCGCCGAACCGATGCCGTCCTTGTACAACCGCGTGACGCATGCGTCGCCTACCGCGACAAAGCGATCGGCGAAATACTCGCGCGCCGGCGTCACCGCGACGCGCGGGCGGCAGCCGCACAGCAGCGGTGGATGGTCGCCAACGATCTGGGCAACCTCCGGCACCGCGAGGAATTGTTCGATGCTGTCGCGTCCAAAGTGGCGCCCCAACAACGAGACGTTCGCAAATCGCCCCTTGGGAATCAGCGCGCCAAAAATCAAATCGCGGGGTTGTTCGAAATAAACATGCACGGTGCTGTTCAAAAAAATCTGGCGCGAACCCGGCTCCAGCCGGAATTCATTCTGCGCCATCGTCTCGGCGCGCGGTGGGCGATAGCCCAAATTCTGAAACAGCGGCGGCGACGCGTTGACGCCGACGGCAAGCACCGCCAAGTCGAAGGTCTCGGCGCGCGCGGCGGTGTGAACGCGTGGCAGCGGATCGAAGATCACGCGCTCGACGCGTTCCGCGACGATGCGCGCGCCGCGGGTTTCCACTTGGCGCAGCAGGAATTCATCGAAACCGGCGGTCGCCGCCGCTGCGCTGTGGCGCGGTCCCCCGCCGCGATAGACCGACAACACCTGCCGCGTCGCGTCGGGTGGGTCGATGGCGATCGAGTGACCACCCCAATGCAGTTGGTAGGTCTGAATCCGCGCCCGCACGATTTCAGGCGGCAGCGCGATCTGGAGCGCGGCGAGTCCGTCCAGGGTGCGCCGCGATAAAACGCCCGCGCACATATTGCAGCCGCGCGGGCCCGCCGCGCTCAAATCTTTGCGCTCGAAGATCGTCAGGTCGAGCGACAATCCAAGCTGCGCGGCGATGGACTGCGCGCTGAGCGCGAAGAAACTGCCGGCGGGTCCACCCCCGATAATGGCAATGCGCGAACGATCGAGCAAACGCGGCGGCGGGTCGTCATCCATCGTCACTCCTCTCCGGCTGAGCACACCCAAAGAAAAACCCAACCGCGCGCGGGCGCATGGTCGGGTTTCGATTTTGCCCAGTCATCAGGCGCCGCCGAAAGCATCGTCATGATAACACGGCGGCGCCCAACACGCAATATCCAAATGGGTGAGAAAAGCAATCTATTGGGTCTACTTGAACGGCGCTGCCACGCTCCGCGCGGCGCTCACAGCGAGCATCGCTTGGATCTCGTGCTGCACTCGCGCGACGATATCGGATTCGGCGATGATCGCCGCGTCCTTCTGATCGCGCCGCTTGAATTCGACGCCGCCATTCTTGATCGATTTCGCGCTCACCGTCAGACGGATCGGCAGTCCGATCAAATCCGCGTCGGCGAATTTGACGCCGGGACTCTCGTCACGGTCGTCGAACAACACCTCGACGTTCGCGGCGAGCAGCGCGCGGTACACCCGCTCGGCGGCATCGGCTTCGCCCAGCGCGACCAAGTGCGCCTGGTACGGCGCGACGGTGATCGGCAGAATCAAGCCACGGTCGTCGTGATGTTCTTCCGCGACGCACGCCAGCAATCGCCCCGAGCCAATGCCGTACGAGCCCATCACGATCGGCTTGCTCGTCCCATCCGCGGCGAGGTACGTCGCGCCAATCGCGGCGGTATAGCGCGTGCCGAGTTTGAAGATGTTGCCGATCTCCACACCGCGCGAGGTGTACAGCGGGTGTCCGCAGTTGATACACGCGTCGCCGTCGCCGGCAGCGGCGATGTCCGCCACGATCGACGCGGTGTAGTCGCGCGGCGTGTTCGTGTTCAGCAGATGATAGCCGGCTTCGTTCGCGCCGGCGACCAGGTTCGGCGACGCGGGTACCGCATCGTCGACGACGACCTGTACGGGCGCACGGCCGTGCGCCCCAACAAGACCAATGGGCGACG
>JBBIJS010000087.1:0-11124 GCA_037445855.1 Chloroflexota bacterium
TTGCGCGCGGATCTCGGCGCACGCGTGCGCGCCGCGGAGCCGCTGGCGCGGCGCACGACGTTCCGCGTGGGCGGACCGGCGGAGCTGTTCATCGAAGCCAAGACTGCCGCGGAGCTGGTCGATTGCGTGCGGTCGGCGCGGCAACACGCTGTGCCGGTGTTCATTCTCGGTAACGGTTCGAACATTCTTGTGCTCGATGGCGGCATTCGCGGGCTGGTGATCGAGAACCATTGCGATCAATTCTTACTCGACGTTACAAGCGCGAACACGGCGCTTCTCACCGCGGAGAGCGGCGCGTCGCTGCCCGGTCTGGCGAACCGGCTCGCGCGGCAGGGTTGGGCGGGGCTGGAATGGGCGATCGGCGTCCCGGGCACGCTCGGCGGCGCGGTGGCAGGCAACGCCGGCGCGCACGGCGCCTCCATCGCCGACAATCTGCGCGGCGTGACGATCCTCGACGCGGAGGGCGCGACGCGGAGGTTACCCAAGACCGACTGCGCCTTCGGCTATCGCACGAGCCGCTTTAGGAACCGCCCGTATGAAATTGTCCTGACCGCCGAAATCGAAATGCGCCGCGACGAGCCGGCTGCCTGCATCGCGCGGATGAATGGCTACACGGAACAGCGCCGCCGCACGCAGCCCACCGATCCGAGTGTTGGATCGATGTTCAAGAATCCGGCGGGCGATTATGCCGGGCGCTTGATCGAGCAAGCGGGATTGAAAGGGACGCGCGTGGGAAAGGTCGAGGTCTCGCGCGCCCACGCGAATTTCTTTGTGAATCTCGGCGGCGCGTCCGCGAGCGACGTGATGCGACTGGTGGAGATCGTGAGAAGCAAAGTGCTCGAAGATTTCGGAATCAAATTAGAATTGGAGATCGAGGTCGTGGGAGAAGCGGGTTGACCCAGCAGATTCGCGTTGGATTGATTTTTGGCGGCAAGTCGAGCGAGCATGAAGTGTCGCTCGCTTCGGCGCAATCCGTCGCGCGCGCAATCGATCAGGAAAAGTACGCCGTCGTCTTGATTGGCGTCTCGAAAGAGGGACGCTGGATTGCCGGCAGCAACGCGCTCAAGCAACTCGCCGCGGCAAGCCCAACGCCGCTGCTGGCGCCCGGCTTGGAGAACAACGGCGCGCCGGCGGCGAGCGAAATGACGACGACCGAAGAGTTGGTGCCGGGCGCTGCCGGCAAAGCATCGCCGCTTGCGTCGATCGACGTCGCGTTTCCGCTGGTGCACGGTCCATTCGGCGAGGACGGCACGATTCAAGGATTGCTCGAACTCGCCGACATTCCGTACGTGGGCGCGGGCGTCGCCGCCAGCGCGGTTGGGATGGACAAGGCATTGATGAAAGCAATTTTTCGCGCCAATGATCTGCCGCAAGTCGATTGGAGGGTGATTCTGCGGCGCGAGTGGGAATCGAAACCGGAAGAGACGATCCGCAGCATCGAGCGCGCGTTCGGCTATCCGTGCTTCATCAAGCCGGCGAACCTGGGATCGAGTGTGGCTGTGACCAAGGCGCATACCTGGGACGAGTTGGCGCAGGCGCTCGCGACCGCCGCGCAGTTCGATCGAAAGCTGATCGCCGAGCGCGCGGTCGATGCGCGCGAGATCGAGTGCAGCGTGCTGGGAAATGACGAGCCGGTCGTCGCGATTCCCGGCGAAGTGATCCTCCAACGCGAGTTCTACGATTACACGGCAAAGTACGCGGAAAACGCTGGCACCGAACTCAAAATCCCGGCGGACTTGACGGCTGAACAAACGCGCAGCGTCCAGGATTTCGCCGTTCGCGCGTTCAAGGCAATTGATGGCAGCGGACTAGCGCGCGTCGATTTCTTCATCGAACGAATGACGAATCGGATTCTCCTGAACGAGATCAACACGATTCCGGGTTTCACCGCCGTCTCGATGTATCCGCGCATGTGGGCGCAGACCGGCTTGACGTTTGCCGCGTTGATCGACCGATTGATCGAGCTGGCGTTGGAGCGCGCCGCCGACAAGAAGAAATCACGACGGACAGTCTCACCGTCGAAGTGAGCGAGCCGGATTCTCATGTCACCGCAGCAACGCAGCACACGGCGCGCGCGCCCCGCCCAGCGCAGACTGCATGCGGCTACGCCGACCAGCCGCGCGCGTCCAGTCCTGCCGGGCATTGCCGATGGGTGGAGACTGTATCGCCAAAAAATTGCGGCGGCTGGACTTGCGCTCTTGGTGATCGCCGCGCTGTTTGAATTCTTCAACGGCGATGCGTTCTATGTCTACGGCGGTCAAGTGACCGGGCTGCAGTTCATGTCCAAAACAGAAATCGAACGCGCCAGCGGCGTCATCGGATACAATATTTTTTTCATCGACGCGCGCGCGGTCGAGCGGACGCTGGCGAAACTGCCGGAGGTAAAATCGGTGCGCGTCTCCACCGGCTTGTTAAATCAATTCGCGATTGCGGTCGACGAGCGTACGCCGGAAATCGTGTGGCTGCGCGGCGTGGAGACGTATTGGGTGGACGGCGACGGAATCATCTTCAAAGCCCGTGCGAATCTGACGCAGCTGCCGGCGCTCCGCGATCTGGATCAGGCGACAGTGAAACCCGGTCAGCCCGCGCCGCCGGACGCGATCAACGCGTACCGCGCGGTGCGCGCCCTCTGGCCCGCCGCGCCGCGCGCGTTCGAGTGGTCGGCGGCGCGCGGGCTATCGTACACGGACGAGCATGGCTGGAAGATCTATTTGGGCGATGCGAACCAGATGGCGGGTAAGTTAGTGACGCTCCGCGCGCTCGTCCCGCAATTGATCAGCCAGAATGCCAAAATAAAATTTATCGACCTGAGCAAGGGCGACCCGTTCTATCAGTGACGGATGACGAAGGACGGAAGACGGGCGACGAACAGATAATGACTAACCACTAGCGACTAAGGACTAGATTATGCCAACACCCATTGCAGCGCTCGATATTGGTACGACCAAAACCTGCGCGTTGATCGGCGAAGTGACGGACGCCGGGACGCTGAGGATACTCGGCGCGGGAGTCGCGCTGTCGCGCGGCATGCGGAAAGGCGTCGTCACGGATGTGAAGGAGGCGTCGCAGGCGATCATCGCCGCGGTCGAGCAGGCAGAGCGCGTCGCCGGCATCAAAATGGGCGAGGTCTACGTCGGGATTGCCGGCGCGCACATCCAGTCGACCAACTCGCGCGGCGTCGCGGCGATTCATAGCGGGCGCGGCGTCATGCAGGACGACATCGACCGCGCGATGGAAGCCGCGGAGGCGATTGCGGTGCCGCAGAACCGCGAGATCATCCACGCGATCCCGCGCGGCTATACGCTGGATGGACAAGACGGCGTGAAAGACCCGGTCGGGATGATCGGCTTTCGGTTGGAAGTGGAAGCGCACGTCGTCACCGGCGCGGCGTCGTCGATTCAGAATGTGATCAAGGCGGTTGACGGCGCGGGACTGAAAGTGATCGACCTGGTGCTTGAGCCGATCGCCGCGGGCGAAGCGGTGCTCACCTCGGCGGAGAAGGAAATGGGTGTCGCGCTCGCGGATATCGGCGGCGGCACGGCGGACATTGCGATCTTTATCGACGGGAGCGTTTGGCACACGGTCGTCTTGCCGACCGGCGGCATTCACATCACGAACGATCTCGCGGTCGGCTTGCGTGCGCCGTTCAGCGCGGCGGAAGAAATCAAGATCAATTATGGCCACGCCAGCCCGCTCCAAATCCCCGGAGATGAATTTATCGATATTGCTGCCTTTGGCGATGAAGGGCGGCGCAGCGTGTCGCGGCGCGAGGTCGCCGAAATTATTAGCGCGCGGGTCGATGAAATCTGCCAGATGATTCTGACCGAGGTCAAACGCTCCGGTTATGATAATTTGCTGCCGGCAGGAGTGGTGCTCTGCGGCGGCACCGCGGAACTGGCGGGCATCAAATCGTTTGCGCGCGAAATATTGCAAATGCCGGTGCGGGTGGGTCCGCCGCGCGACCTGGAGGGTTTTACGGATCGCGTGTTGCTGCCGGCGTTTGCGACCAGCGTGGGTCTGGTCGAGTGGGGCTGGAAACAGAGAGAGGCGGAGGGCGCGTCCGCGTCGCCGCGTAACAATGGCGGACGCACAGCGAATCCCATCGGCGGACTTTTCTCGTGGGCGCGCAATGCGTTCCTGCCGGGCTAAACTTGGGAATATTGGCGATAGGGGCTTGACAGAAGGACTTTGTTGGGTTAGTATATCGATACTCTTCCTACATCTTGTAGCTGTCCGCCCCTTGTGCCACTAAATGCAGGCAGATATGAAAAAATCAACTCGAGTTGTGGTTGACGTAAGCAAGCGGTCGCCATCTCAAACAAGCGTTCGCTCGAACGCCGATTCAGCGCGCGGGGAGGTCACGATGGTCGAGTCACAAAAGGACTATAGCGCCGAAAGCTTCGCGGAAATCAAGGTGATTGGCGTCGGCGGCGGCGGCACGAACGCGGTCAATCGAATGATCGCGGAAGGGTTGCGCGGGGTAAACTTCCTCGCGATCAACACGGACGGTCAAGCCCTCGTCCATTCGCGTGCGACGCAGAGAATTCGCATTGGCGATAAGCTGACGCGCGGCTTGGGCGCCGGCGGCGACCCGGCAATGGGCGAGAAAGCCGCCGAGGAATCCGCGGAAGAATTGTACGACGCGCTGGTGGGGACGGATATGGTTTTCATCACCGCCGGCATGGGCGGCGGGACCGGTACCGGCGCATCACCCGTCGTTGCGCGCGTGGCGAAGGAAGCCGGCGCGCTGACGATCGGCGTCGTCACCAAGCCGTTCACGTTCGAAGGCAGCCGGCGGCGGACGGTGGCGGAAGATGGATTGAATCGGCTGAAAGAGCAGGTCGATACGCTCATCATCATCCCGAATGATCGGCTGCTCGAAGTGACCGACAAGAATGTTTCGCTGCAATCTGCGTTCCGAACCGCCGACGATGTTTTGCGTCAAGGGATCCAAGGTATCAGTGAATTGATCACGGTGCCCGGCCTCATCAACCTGGATTTCGCCGACGTGAAGACGATCATGGGCACCGGCGGCGCGGCATTGATGGCAGTCGGGCGCGGCAGCGGCGAGAGCCGTGCGAAGGACGCAGCCGAAGCCGCGATCAAGAGTCCGCTGCTCGACGTGACGATTGACGGCGCGCGCGGCGTTCTGTTCAATGTGACCGGCGGCGAAGACCTGACCCTACACGACGTGTATGAAGCGGCGGAGATCGTGCGGCGCGTCGCGGATCCGGAAGTGAACCTGATCTTTGGAGCGGTCATCAATCCGGAAATGAAGGGCGAGATTCAAGTCACGGTGATCGCAACGGGTTTTAGCGCCGTTGCCAAACGTCAGACCGGCGCGGGGCAAGCGGTTGGCAACGTGGTGACCGCGCCCGGCCGTAAGACGATCGATTTTCCAGTTCGGCAATTCGACCGCGAGGACTTGGACATTCCGGCTTTCCTCCGCAAGCGCGGCTAGTTCGACGGCGCGATGATGGCAAGGGGTGACGAAGATGAAAAGAATTATTCAGTTTTCGATTTTCGCCGCGCTTGTGTTTATGTTCTCACTGTTGAGTCTGCCCGCGTCCTCGGCCTTCGCGTTTGATCCGCCGTGGCCCCCCGGGATTCCGTGGCCCACCACCGTCCCCTGGCCCACGGCGAGTCCGTTGAAGGTTGGCGTTCCCTGGTCGCCGGGGCTGACGGTTTATGTTCCGACGTTAACGCCCACACCCGTACCTCTCCTGCCCGCGCCGGTCTTGATCGCGCCGGTGGCGAGCAACTCCGCGCCAACGCCGTTGCCACCCAGCGCCCTGCCTTCGAATGCTTCCGCGTCATTGCCAGCGATTGCGGCGGCACAGAATCCGGCTCCCGCGTCGATTGCGCCAGCGAGTAATGCCGCGACGGGCAGTGGTTCGTCGCAAGCCGATGCCTTGCTGCCTGACGACACCTGGCGAGGTCTCGGTTCTGGCGCGATGGTGTGGTACCTCATCGGCACGGGCGGTGTGCACATCGATGCCTGGCTGGATTCAAATCCGGCGAGTGGCATGAGCATG
This sequence comes from Chloroflexota bacterium, assembly GCA_037445855.1. Taxonomy (GTDB): domain Bacteria; phylum Chloroflexota; class Anaerolineae; order UBA4142; family UBA4142; genus DAIDTM01. The sequence continues at coordinate 6,036 of JBBIJS010000087.1, forward strand.
GCGGTTTTCGCTCCGAATGGTTCCGATAAGCCGATTGGAAGAGGCACGAACACGAACGCGAACCCTGGGCGATTGCTCTGGTCTGGCGGAAACTGGCGCGCGAACGGCAATTGGTACGCGTTGATCACGAACGGCAATCCGTATGCGGTTCAATACAAAGTCGGCAGAAACCAGATGGACATCGTCAAGCACGAATGTCATAGCTACTGGGAATATATCGGAACGAATTATGTTTTCTGGACGGTCTGCGATTGAACGCGGTATTCGTTCCGTTGAAAAGACGCGCTCGTTAAAGTTTCGTAACGGGAAGGTTTTTTTAAGGTGAACCTCTTGCGTTCGTCGTTGAGTTATGCTACACTGTGCCGGCACGAGGGGTTGTGGTTGATCGGTACCCTCCAACAACATACGGGGTTTGGGAATAGAGAAACAACATCGCAAAATTATCCCAAGCCCTGTTTTGCACTCTAAGCAGCACATCGATTCGCGGAGGTCGCCCATGGAATGTCCGTATTGCGCGAAAGAGCAAAACAAGGTCATCGATACGCGCGAATCGGATGAGACGATTCGCCGGCGGCGTCAATGCCTGAGCTGCGGAAAACGATTCACGACATACGAACGGATCGCGCAAACCGGGTTGATGGTCATCAAGCAGGACAGCCGCCGCGAAGCGTTCGATCGACAAAAATTATTGGGGGGCGTCGTCAAGGCGTGCGCCAAGCGCCCCGTGCCGATGGAAGCGATCGAAGCGCTCGTCGATGAAATCGAAATGGAACTGCACGCGATCGGCAAATCCGAAGTCGATTCGCAGAAGATCGGGCAGATGCTGATGGAACGCCTACGCGTGCTGGACGACGTCGCGTACGTCCGATTCGCCTCTGTGTATCGCCGCTTTGCCGACCTGGATTCGCTCGCGATCGAAATTCAACGCCTGAAAGAAAAAAAGCAGCGTGAAGCCGAAGAACGTTTGCAAGTGAAGATGGCGCTCTAATGAAACCACAAAACTTTTTCTGCGTACTGCAAATTGAACGGCAGATTTTCCTCGCACCGATTTTGGTGTAAGTAGTTTCCTGGCGACCTCTGAGGGCGGACAGCCGCACTACAGCGGTTGTCCGCCCTCGTGTTTTTCCAAGGTTCATTCGCAGAGTTCGACAAAGGCCTCAAGGAGGACGCATGGATCAGCGCGTCGATGCCAAGTTGCGTATATCAACCATCGCGCCGCGGAGCGCGCCCCGGGAGCCCCGCGTGCGCCGACCGATTAACCTGACTCCCAACGCGCGGGTCGTTCTCGAAAAGCGTTATCTTCGCCGCGGCGCAGACGGCAAGCCGATCGAGACGCCGGAAGAAATGTTCGACCGCATCGCGCAGACGGTCGCGGAGCCGGAAACGCGCTATGGCGCGGACGCGGCGGCGACGCGCGAGCAATTTTATGCGTTGCTCACGGAGCTGCGGTTCTTCCCCAACTCGCCCACCTTCACCGGCGCGGGCACGCCGCTGGGACAGCTTGCCGCGTGTTTCGTTTTGCCCATCACGGATGACATGGGGCGTGATTCGCGCGGTATTTTCTCCACGCTGCGTGCGGCAGCGCTCATCCAGCAGACCGGCGGCGGCAATGGTTTTTCGTTTTCGCGCTTGCGCCCGCGCGGCGATCACGTGCTGACGAGCGCCGGTGTCGCGACCGGTCCGGTTGGTTTCCTGCGCGTCTACGATACCGCGTTCGGCGAGGTCGCGCAGGGCGGCACGCGCCGCGGCGCGAATATGGCGGTGCTGCGCGTCGATCACCCGGACGTGTTCGATTTCATTCGCTGCAAGACAGTTGAAGGCAACATCAGCAATTTCAATGTCTCCGTCGGCGTGACCGACGCGTTCATGCGCGCGGTAGAGAATGACGAAGATTTCGAGTTGATCAACCCCCGCGATAACAAGGTCTGGCGCACCGTCCGCGCGCGCGAACTGTTCGACGAAATCGTCAAGCACGCGCATCACAACGGCGAGCCGGGTATGCTCTTTCTCGACGCGGCGAACCGCCAGAACCCGGTGCCGCAGCTGTACGATTTAGAGGCAACGAACCCATGCGGCGAGCAATGGTTAGGTCCATACGAGAACTGCTGCCTCGGCTCGATCAACCTCGCGCAGCACATGACGCCGGACGGTCGGCTCGATTGGGCGAAGCTGCGTGAATCGACCGAGCAGTCGACGCGCTTTCTCGACGATGTTGTCGACGCGAACAAGTACGTGCCGGCGGTGCCGGAGTTGGCGGAAGCCGCGAACCGCGCGCGTCGGATCGGTCTTGGCATTATGGGCTTGGGCGACGTGATGTATCGCCTCGGCGTGCGCTACGGCTCGCCTGCCGGCGAAGAACTCGCCGGGCAGATCATGGAGTTCGTCCGCTACCATTCGATGAAGACGAGCGTTGAACTGGCTCGGACGCGCGGCGCGTTCCCCGCGATCAAGGGCTCGCTCTACGATCCGGAAAATTTAAAGTGGACGCCGCCCGCGCCGCTGGAACCCTGCACGCGCGAGTGGGGACGCCCGGCAATCGATTGGAACGAAATCGTCGCGGGGATCAAAGCGTACGGCATCCGCAACGCGGCGCAGACCACCGTCGCTCCCACCGGCACCATCGCGACCGTCGCCGGCGTTGAATCGTACGGCTGCGAGCCGGTGTTTGCGCTGGCGTACACGCGGCACGTCAACGACAACGGCAAAGACTTGCAGCTCGATTACGTCAGTCCGTTGTTCGAACGCGCGCTGATCGATGCCGGCGTGAACGAAGCGACGCGGCAAAAGATTTTCGAGCGCGTGCGCGTGACCGGGACCTGTCAAGAGATCGACGCGGTGCCGGAGCAGGTCCGCGACGCGTTCGTCGTCGCGAGCGACATCGCCCCGCAAGAGCACGTGCGGATGCAAGGCGCGATGCAAGCGTTCGTCGACAACTCGCTCTCCAAGACGATCAATTTCCCGTCGACCGCGACGGTGGACGAGGTGGCGAAAGCTTACTTTCTCGCGTGGAAGCTGGGCTGCAAAGGCATTACGGTCTACGTTGCCGGCACGCGCGAAAACGTTGTCCTCGAGACGAAGGAAACCGCGGATAAGAAACTGACGATTCAACTCGCTGCGCCGAAAAAGCCGCGCCCGCGCCAGCTGCACGGCGCGACGTACGAAATCGCGACACCGCTCGGCAAAGCGTACGTGACCGTCAATCGCAACGGCAACGAGCAGCCGTTCGAGGTTTTCTGCAATGTCGGCAAAGCCGGCTCGGACACTGCGGCGGTCAGCGAAGCGATCGGTCGCTTGATTTCACTCGCGCTGCGGTTGCCGTCACCGCTCACGCCGACCGAGCGACTGGAGCAAGTAGTGATGCAGCTTGCCGGCATCGGCGGCGGCAGACCGATGGGCTTTGGCTTGCAGCGCGTGCGTTCGCTGCCGGACGGCGTCGCCCAAGTGCTGGCGGAAGACCTGGGACAGCCGCGCGCGGAGCCGAAAGACGAAATCGACGCGAAGCAATTGCAGTTGTTCAAGGTGGGCGATCTGTGTCCGCAGTGCGGTCAGGCGTCGTTTGTGAATGAAGAGGGTTGCCGCAAATGCTATTCGTGCGGGCACAGTGAATGCTAGAGCAGTGAGACAGTAGAACAGTGAAACAGTGGCGGGCGATGCGAGTCGCTCGCCTTTTTTTATCGTTCCGAATTGTTCAGAAAATCCAGCACCAGCGTCGTCCATCCAAAGTCTGGCGCGCCGTAGCCCGTACCGGAGTACGGGCTGTAGTACTCGCGTATTCCTCCGCGCGCTATCATCGCAAGACTCCTCGCAACCAAGTCATCCGCGATTTCCGCGTAACCGTGCTTTCGTAACCCACCGACGAGAAACCAATTCATATTGAACCAAGTAGAGCCGCGCCACAGTAAACCGGTTTTCGCCTCCGGATCGAACGATGGCTCGTTCGCGGCGACGCTCGGCGCCGGATACGGAAGCCAGAACTCGGCTGGGTTGTGCAGATGTTCATCGACCAGGCGCTTGCAAATCGCCGGATCGAGATGGTCCAGCATCAGCGGCAGCAGCGACGTGACCGTGACCACGCCGGAGGGCTTTTCCGCCGCGCCCAGCAAATCGAAAAAGATACCGCGCCGCGCGTCGTAGCATTTGTCCACCAGCGCCTGCTCCACGCGCGCCGCCAGTTGATCGAACTCCGCCGCGTCGCTTACGTCCGCGTTGACGCGGCACAGCCGCGCGAGCGCGCGCAAGCCCTGCGCGTACGCGCAATTCGTCAGCAGGTCTTCGACCACGAACACGTCGGCGGCGATGAGCGCGGCGTCGCCGGTGCGCCGCAGCGGCGCGTACGCGGCGAAGAGGCGCTGCATCGCCGCGCGCAAGCCGGGCACATCGACCGATTGCATCTTGAGCAGCGCGTCGTACGCCGGCAGCGCGTCGAGACCGGATTCGTCCGGCTGGATGATCGCGACCAGATTATCGCGATCGGGATCGCGGTTTTGAATCCACCAGCGATAGTACGCCTTGACGCGCGGCAAGACGCTGGCGAGAAACGCGGCGTCGGGCGCGGCGTGGTACACGCGCTCGACCGCCTGCGCCAGAACCGGCGGCTGCGAAATCGCGGTGAGGTAATCGTTCAACAGCGCAATGCTGTACGTCGCGATTTGCTCCAAATATTTCTCGCGTTCCCACAGAATCATATGCGGGATGAATCCGTCCGGCTGCGCGGCTTGGAGCAGGCAGAGCAGTTCCTGCCGCGCGAGTTGAACGTCGACGTGCGTGAGTGCGATGGCGTGAAAGCACGAGTCCCACAGCCACTGGAACGGGTAGGTCACGTTGGATGGGCTGACGAAATCGAACGACCGACTTTCCCAGCGCGAGGCGCCGGAATGTCGATTCGCTTGGAGTACTTTCTTCGCCGCCGTAGCCAAACTGGCGTGGTCTAGGGTTGTCTGATTTTGCACCGCATCCTCCTTACGCGTAGATTACTTGCTGCGCCATTTTATATCCTACGGGATTCGGGTGTCAAACGCTCACTTGTTCGCGTCTTTGACACGTTTGTAGTGAGCGACGGAGCGCAGCGGAGTCGCGCGCTCTGCCGCAA